>CACZHN010000056.1 GCA_902780985.1 uncultured Lachnospiraceae bacterium
CTAATACCTGCATCCACAAGGATAACTGTATCATTCTGTTCTACGAAGGTACAGTTACCGCTGCTTCCGCTGGCTATACTCATCATTCTCATTAAAATATTGCCTTCGGGCTCTTATCGATTGGTTTATAGCCCTTTTCCTTTAATACTTCGAATATCTTTTCCTTATGTTCAGGTCCGAACGCTTCCATAGTGATCACAAGCTCAACCGCTGCATTTCTGTTAAGAGATACAAACTGGTTATGATCAAGCTTGATGATGTTACCCTGAAGCTCGGCTATGATCTGTGATACCTTACCGAGTTCGCCCGGCTTATCCGGAAGCAGAACCGATACTGTAAAGATACGGCTTCTTGCAATAAGTCCGTTCTGTACAACAGATGAAAGTGTGATTATATCCATATTTCCGCCGGATATAATGCTGACTACCTTCTTTCCTTCTGCAGGAAGATGCTTAAGTGCAGCTACCGTAAGAAGTCCGGAATTCTCAGCTATCATCTTGTGGTTCTCTATCATATCAAGGAAAGTAACGATAAGTTCGCTGTCCTCAACTGTGATTATCTCATCAATATTCTGCTGAATATAAGGGAATATCTTTGATCCCGGAGTCTTAACCGCTGTACCGTCGGCAATGGTATTTACTCCCGGAAGCGTTGTAACTTCACCCTTTTCAAGAGATACCTGCATACAATTTGCGCCGGCAGGCTCAACACCTATAACCTTGATATTCGGATTCATCATCTTTGCAAGAGTAGATACGCCTGTTGCCAGTCCGCCTCCTCCGATAGGTACTAATATGATATCCACAAAAGGAAGCTCCTTCAGGATCTCCATAGCAACTGTACTCTGACCTGTTGCTACCTCAAGGTCATCGAAAGGATGGATAAATGTATATCCCTTTTCCTCAGCAAGCTTAAGTGCATAGTCACATGCCTCGTCATATACATCTCCGTATAATACAACCTCTGCGCCGTAGCTCTTTGTACGGTTAACTTTTATAAGAGGTGTGGTTGTAGGCATAACGATAACAGCCTTTACGCCGTAAGCCTTAGCCGCATAAGCAACACCCTGGGCATGATTTCCGGCTGAAGCCGTAATAAGTCCCTTTGAACGTTCCTCTTCTGAAAGCTGGCTTATCTTGTAATAAGCTCCTCTTATCTTATATGCTCCCGTAACCTGCATGTTCTCAGGCTTGAGATATACTTTATTTCCTGTTAAATTGCTGAAATACTCGGATGCGATAAGTCCTGTATTTCTGGCAACCTTTGAAACTATTTCATATGCTTCTTCGCATTTTTCTCTTGTTATAGTATCCATATGCTGTCCCTCGTTATAAGATAATCTATAAAATATATGTTACTCGTTAAAGTTACCTGCTATACCACTGTCCATAATGATGTCAGTGTCATTCTTCGTATCAAAGTCCGCAAACAGAGCATTGATGTATTCTTCAGGATCGAACTTCTGAAGATCTGTGATCTTCTCGCCTACACCGATATACTTGATCGGGCACTTAAGCTCGTTCATGATAGCGATGGCGATACCGCCCTTAGCTGTTCCGTCAAGCTTTGTAAGAATGATACCGTTGATCTCGGTAACATTCGCAAACTGTCTAGCCTGCTCAAGAGCATTCTGTCCAGTAGATCCGTCGAGAACGATCATTGTCTCTACGTATGCTTCGGAATATTCACGCTCGATAACCCTTCTCATCTTTGCCAGCTCGTCCATAAGATTCTTCTTGTTATGAAGTCTTCCTGCAGTATCGATAAGAAGCAGGTCTGTCTTACGGGCCTTAGCAGCCTTAACAGCGTCATATACAACTGCTGAAGGATCGGAGCCTTCATTATGTGCGATGATATCTACACCGGCTCTCTCAGCCCATGTACGAAGCTGCTCGATAGCACCGGCTCTGAATGTATCGGCTGCGGCAACCATAGTTCTTCTTCCGGCGCCCTTATAAAGAGCTGCAAGCTTTCCTACGGATGTTGTCTTTCCGACACCGTTTACACCGATAATAAATACGATACTGTGTGCGTCTTCATAGCAGTATGCAGCATCATTGAGGACGATCTGATCACGAAGGATGTTCTTTACGAGCTCCTTGCATTCCTCAGCATCTGAAATACCGAGTTCTTCAACCTTTTCTCTCAATTCATCGATAACCTTCTCGGTGGTCTCAAATCCCATATCGGACTCGATAAGAGTTTCTTCGAGATTATCGTAGAAATCCTCATCAATCTTCTTGGTCTGCTTGAAAACGTTCGATATATTCTGGCTGGTCTTCTTGAGACCTTCTTTTAATCTTTGAAAAAATCCCATATTACTTCCTCCACTATGGTTTAACTAGTCATCCAAGTCATCCTCGATAAGATTTACGGATACGAGTGTAGATACACCCTTCTCCTGCATGGTGATACCGTAGAGTCTGTTTGCAGCCTCCATAGTACCCTTTCTGTGAGTGATAACGATGAACTGTGTATGCTTAGTAAGTCTGTCCAGATAATGTGCAAAGTGTCCAACGTTAGCATCATCCAGGGCAGCCTCGATCTCGTCGAGGATACAGAACGGTGACGGCTTCAGGCTCTGAATAGCAAACAGCAGTGATATGGCTGTAAGACTCTTCTCGCCACCCGAGAGCTGCATCATGTTCTGAAGCTTCTTTCCCGGCGGCTGTGCATTGATAATGACACCGGACTCTAGGATGTTCTCTTCATCCACAAGTGTAAGGGAAGCCTTACCGCCTCCGAAGAGTTCCTTGAATACCTTTGCAAACATGTTCTGGATATCCTGGAACTTCTCTGCAAAGGTTTCCTTCATAGCCTTATCAAGATCGGCTATGATACCCTTGAGATTAGCCTCTGCCTGAAGTATATCATCTCTCTGTCCCTTAAGGAATGTATATCTTTCGGAAACATCCTTATATTCTTCGATGGCATTAACGTTAACATCACCGAGAGCTTTGATCTTCTGCTTAACGCCGTTGATCTCTTTCTTGAGAGATGCAGCTGTACCGATTTCCTCATCACGCTGCTCAGCGGCTGCGCTGTAGGTCATCTGATATTCTTCCCACATGTAGTTGGTCAGATTATCCTTATCCGTATCCAGCTTTTCCAGATTCATCTTGAGAGTGTATTCAGCCTTCTCAAGACCTGAAAGCTGTGTGGTAAGACCGTCACGCTTTTCGAAGAACTGTTTATGGTTCTTGTTGATCTCATCTCTGTTCTTGTTGAGTTCATCCAGCTTTGTCTGGAGCTTTTCCATCTCGGCTGCATTTTCGGCTCTGCCCTTCTTCAGGAATTCATAGTCCTCTTCCAGCTTCTCAACATTTTCCGACTGATCAAGAAGTCTTTCATGACAGTTCTCAAGTTCATCCTCAACTCTGGACTTATCAAGTCCGAGTCTGATGAGGTCACTCTCGATATATCCTTCACTCTGCTTTACAGAGTTAACTTCAATGGTTGCGGCCTGAACATCCGCTTCCTTTGCGGATCTCTCATCTCTCTTATTCTGAAGATCCTTCTCCAGCTTCTCGATAAGAGTATTTCTCTCTCCGATAGCCTGCTCTGCCTGCTTGCCTGTATCGAAAAGCTCTGCCTTGTTGCTTTCGATCTGCTTGATCTGATTCTGAAGTTCCTGATTCTCTGTATTGATTGCTGCGAAATCGGATTCGATGGAACTTATCTTATCGGCAAGTCCGGCAAGTCTGATGCCTACGGAGTTCTGATCTATGGAAAGTCTCTGGATCTGCTTTGTGAGGTTGTCCCTCTGCTCCTTCAGAGAATCTCTCTTCATCTTGAGATTTGCCTCTTCCTCACGAGCCTTTCTTAAAGAATTATTCTTCTCACCGATCTCCTGAGTTATCTCATCCAGCTCTCTCTTTCTACCGAGAAGGTTACTGGAATTTCTGAAAGCACCACCGGTCATGGCACCACCCGGATTGATAAGTTCTCCGGTAGGTGTTACAAGACGAAGTGTCTGATGGTACTTCTTCGCAATGCTTATGGCATTATCTATGTTATCTACAACGATACATCTTCCGATAAGACTTTCGATGATACCGCTGTACTTCTTATCTGTATTTACCAGCTGTGAAGCAACACCGATTACACCCTTTTCCTTAAGTGCGTCCGGATCCACGCTGCCTCGCTTCTGTACAGTCGTTATAGGGAGAAATGTAGCACGTCCCAGCTTATTTGTTCTCAGATATGCGATCATATCACGGGCTGTCTGCTCATCCTCGGTAACGATATTCTGGATGCTTCCGCCGAGAGCAGTCTCGATAGCTGTTTCGTATTCCTCATCAACCTTGATGATATCCGCAACAACACCGACGATACCCTTGTTGCTTGACTTTTTCTCCATAACCTTACGGATACTTACACCGTAGCCTTCGTAACGCTCCGTAAGATTTCTGAGACTTTCATGTCTGGACTGAAGGCTGATTACCTGCTGAGTATACTTTGATATCTCATTCTTTACATCATTGCTTCTTTCCGTTGAAGCTCTGAGATCAGCCTCTGCCTTATCCAGATCTCTGTTGCATCTGGTTATATTTTCCTCTATGGAGCTCTTCTCTGTTTCCAGAGTATTCTTCTCCGATAAAGCTTTCTCTTCTTCACTCTTGTCGGCAAGATACTTGCTTCTCAGCTCTGTCTTTCTGAGCTCGATATTCTCAAGCATGGTATCGTATCTTGCAATCTTTTCCTTGAGGGAACCGCCTTCGTTCATGAAGTCGATGATATCGGCCTTAGCGGTATTTATGGATGCTTCGAGAGCTTCCTCTTCCGCCAGAACATTATCTCTTGCTTCCTCTGCCAGTTTCAGTAACTTGTTCTTTTCCGCAAGCTCTGTAACGATTCCGTCCTTCTTAGCCTGTACTGCCTTAATCTCGCCTTCGAGACGGACTACTTCTGCCTTATATCTTTCAATCTGGGAATGGATCTCCGTGCTGCTCTTTTCCTCGGAAGATATCTTCTCTCTGATAACCATCATCTGGCCGTCAGCACGCTCATTCTCAAGCTTTTTCTCACTGAGGAGGTTTCTGTACTTATCCAGTTCCTCCTCGAGCTGTGAAAGCTCTTCTTCCAGCTTGTCGTATTCCTGCTTGGTAAACTCAAACTCTTCTCTGACTCTTTCGATATCAGCCTGAGTTATGTTCAGCTTCTCTGTATTCTCATCAATCTTCTCAGTGATCTTATCTACCTCAAAGAGGAATGAGTTGATCTCAAGCTTCTTTAATTCTTCCTTGAATGTGAGATATTCCTTAGCCTTCTCCGACTGGATTCTCAGAGGCTCAACTCTTTCTTCCAGACCTGAGAGGATATCGTTTACACGGTTAAGGTTTACATGCTCCGCTTCAAGGTTCTTCTCTGTAATCTCTTTGTTCTTCTTATACTTAACAATACCTGCTGCTTCATCGAAAAGCGCACGTCTGTCTTCAGGCTTGTCGGAAAGGATTCTTTCGATCTGACCCTGTCCGATGATGGAGTAACCTTCCTTACCGATACCGGTATCGAAGAAGAGTCTTGTGATATCCTTGAGACGGCTCGCATTTCCATTGATAAGATATTCACTTTCACCTGATCTGTATACGCGTCTTGCGACAGTAACCTCGCTGTAATCTATCGGAAGGCTTCTGTCCGTATTATCGAGGGTAATGGCTACGTATGCGGCTCCCTGAGGCTTTCTGAGCTCTGTACCGGAGAAGATGACATCTTCCATGTTGGCACCTCTGAGCTTCTTGGCACTCTGCTCACCGAGAACCCAGCGTACCGCATCGGCAACGTTACTTTTACCGGAACCGTTAGGTCCTACGATACCTGTTATACCCTGTTCAAACTTAAAATCAATCTTATTTGCAAAAGATTTGAAACCGTTAACTTCTATACTCTTTAAATACATCTCTATGATTCTCCCAGCTGAGTGAGTGTTCTGTGAGCAGCAATCTGCTCCGCAAGCTTTTTGGAACCAGCCTCACCCCTGCCGTATTCCTTATCATCTATGTAGCAGGCCGCATAATAAGTCTTATTATGTGCCGGGCCTGTCTCCTTGATGATCTTGTAGGACGCACGATGTCCCTGAGCCTGAACAAATTCCTGCAGAGATGTTTTTGCATCGAAAAATGCAGACTCACGTACCACATCGGAATCAGACAATAAATGTCTCTTTACATATCTGGTGGCGGAATTCAGACCGCTGTCCAGATATATGGCACCCAGAATGGATTCGAAGATATCGCAGAGTATGGAACTTCTGTTCATACCGCCGGAATTCTTCTCTCCCTGTCCGAGACATATGTACTCTCCGAGTCCGAGGAGCTTTACGATCTGGGACAGTGTATATTCACATACCAGACTGGCTCTCATCTTTGTGAGCTCGCCTTCGCTCTTCTCCGGATATTTTTTAAAAAGCTCTTTGCTGACTATGAACTCAAGGATAGCGTCTCCCAGATACTCGTATCTTTCGTAGGAAACTCTCTCTATCTGACATTCATGTATATACGAACGATGTGTAAGTGCTACATCAAGATGACTTCTGTCCTTGAACTTGTAGCCTATTATCTCTTCAATTTCATCATACTTAATCGCCATTGTTACTCTCCTCAAAGCCTCTGACTATCTTGCCGCTTACATCATTTTCCACAAATGTACGGCACTGTTCTATGGCTGATATAACCTCTTCCTCTTTTGAATTGCCGTGGATCTTAACCACCAGGCCTTTAAGTCCCAGAAGAGGTGCTCCCCCTTTATTCGAGGCACTGAATTTCGATCTCATTTCCAGAAGCGAATTCTTTATCAGGGCACCGCCGAGTTTGCTCTTCGGTGACTTCATGATCGCGCCCTTTAATTCGCCGAGGATCATCTTTGCTACGCCTTCGTAAAACTTTATGATTACATTTCCCACAAAAGCATCCGTAAGTATTACATCGGCTTCTCCGAAAGGAATCTGTCTGGATTCTATGCTTCCCGTAAAATTGATATCCTTGCAGGCCTTCAGAAGCGGATAAGTTTCTTTTACAAGAGCATTTCCCTTTTCCTCTTCAACGCCTATATTTACGATGGCAACTCTCGGATTCTCAACGCCCATAACGTTCTTCATGTAAATGGAACCCATCTTTGCGAACTGTACCAGAACTTCGGGCTTGGCATCCACATTTGCGCCGCAGTCTATAAGCAGCGACGGTTCTCCCGTAGTAGGAATAAGCGGAGCAAGAGGAGCTCTCTTTACGCCCTTGGCACGTCCTACGATAAACTGTCCGCCTGCCAGTATCGCTCCCGAACTTCCCGCGGATATAAGGGCATCTGCCTTACCGTCCTTAAGAATGTTCATGGCAACTACCAGAGATGAATTCTTCTTTTTACGTACCGCCTCAACCGGTGCTTCGTGAAGATTTATATCCTCCGTGGTATCCACGACTTCTATCCCGGATCCGTCATAGTCTTCGGCTTCCAGATAAGTGTTCAGTTCATCTTCGTGGCCCGTCAGTATAATACTTATATTAGGATTATTACGAAGAGCCTTTACAGCTCCCTTAACACAAACAGCAGCACCGTTATCTCCACCCACGGTATCGATAACAATTCTGACATTATCACCCATATCCATATACCTCTCAGTATAATGCATCACAAAGAAAGCCGAGTCTTCGGCCTAACTTAGATATTTTATCTTATAACGGTTATTAAATCAAGGATTTAAAATGACTGAATACGTCTGAAATGAAAAAAAGAATTATCCCGGAAATAGAAAAAACTCCGCCGAAGCGGAGTCTTCTATAAATTAATCAACAGCTACGATTTCCTTCTGGTTATAAGAACCACAGTTCTTGCAAACTCTGTGTGGAACCATAAGCTCGCCGCACTTGCTGCACTTTACAAGAGCTGGTGCAGTCATCTTGAAGTTTGCTGCTCTTCTCTTATTTCTTCTAGCTTTTGAGATTTTTCCCTTAGGACAGATTGACATACAGATTACACCTCCTTCTCGAAAACCAACTTTTGCTATTATATTAGAGCATATAATAAAAGTCAATAGATTTTTTAAAAATTTTTATTAAGCAAGTAAAGCTGCTGTGTCTCTTGCGATAGCCAGCTCTTCATTTGTAGGGATAACATAAGCCTTTACAGTTGAATCTGCTGTACTGATCATAGCTTCCTTACCGCGAATTGATGCGTTTGTTTCCTCATCAAGATGAAGACCGATGTAATTGAAGTGCTTAAGGATAGAAGCTCTGACCTTAGCATCATTCTCGCCGATACCTGCTGTAAATGCGATCATATCTACGCCGTCCATAGCTGCGATATATCCGCCGATAAGCTTAACTGCGCTGTAGCAGAATGCGTCAAATGCGAGCTTTGCTCTTGCATTTCCGTCTGCGATACCTGCATCGATATCTCTGAAATCGCTTGAGATTCCCGAAAGTCCCTGGATACCTGACTTCTTGTTAAGAAGTGTAAGAAGCTGATCTACATCCATATTCTCCTTGTCAGCGATGTACTGAAGGATTGCAGGATCAACGCTTCCGCTTCGTGTTCCCATGATAAGACCGTCAAGAGGTGTGAATCCCATAGATGTATCTACTGACTTACCACCCTTAACAGCTGTGATGCTGGCACCACCACCAAGATGACATACGATAACCTTAGTATCCTCTACTGGCTTTCCGAGGATCTCGATAGCTCTCTTTGATACGAAGCTGTGGCTTGTACCGTGGAAACCGTATCTTCTGATCTTGTAATTCTCATAGTATGAGAATGGGATTCCGTAAATGTAAGCTTCCTCAGGCATTGTCTGATGGAATGCTGTATCGAATACTGCACACTGTGGTGTTCCCGGCATAAGCTTTGAACAAGCTTCGATACCGAGAAGGTTTGCAGGATTATGAAGAGGTGCAAGATCTGAACATTTCTTGATCTTCTCGATAACCTCATCATCTATACGTACAGAACCGCTGAAAAACTCTCCGCCGTGAACAACTCTGTGTCCGACTGCATCTATCTCATCAAGACTCTTAACTGCTCCGTCTACCGGATCAAGAAGTACATCGATAACAGCCTGGAAAGCTACGCTGTGATCAGGCATGTCAATCTTCTTCTCCTTCTTCTCTCCTGTTGTGCTGCTTGTGTAAGCAATATCAGCATCCTCAATTCCGATTCTCTCGCAGAGACCCTTTGCATAAACCTTCTCTGTCTCTGAATCGATAAGCTGATACTTAAGTGTTGTGGAACCGCAGTTAATTACTAAAATCTTCATGTGAAGCCTCCTCTTCTCTGCCGTATACGACTATCATGCCCCTGCCGTTTTCTTTGCTGTAATACAAAGCCTTGTCCGCGCTGTCAAGTACATCGTGAATATCGGCATTTGTCTCCGGATATGAGGCAAGTCCTATACTGACATTTATTCTTATATATGTTCCATTAAAATTAATGACGCTGTTTTTGATGTCGCTGTGCATTTCCCTGAGGATCGCATAAGCTTCATCCACTGTTTTGTCTTTGAATACCAGGACAAACTCCTCGCCGCCGTATCTTACGGCACTTCCGCCGTACTTCTCGGCATACTCGGCATCGATCCGGGCTATGTGCTTGATCACTTCATCTCCCGCAAGATGTCCGTAGGTATCGTTTATATCTTTAAAGAAATCTATATCAAACATGGCAAGCGTAAGTCTGCCGCTGTCCTTCTGATTGATGTCCTCGATCAGATTGTTATAGAATTCGTTAAAGTCATATCTGTTGTAGATCTGTGTCAGACCGTCCTTCTTGGCCATATCCTCGGTCTTGAGATAAAGTCTGTCACTGATAAGCGCAGCCGTAAAATCCGTCACTGACGACTCGTAAAATGCGAGGCCGTTATCGAAGAAATCATGATCCAAGGAAGCTACGATAAGCACTCCGTAGATCGTATCATTCTCCACTGCCGGAATGGCAACGGCATTTACTACGCCTATATTTATAAAATACGGATACATGAAGTTACTGTTCTCACAGAGAACAAGAGGATCGTATATCTTCCTCAGGACTATGTATTCGTAAATTTCCTTTGTGTCCGCATTTGCAATATCCCTGAACGAAGGATCACTCGCCTTAATATCAATATACGGTTCTTTGTTGCCATACACATCCTTATCGATATACATGGTGCATATATCCGGATTCTTGATATTCATGATATTGCCGGTCATAACGTCTATGTTCTTCTCAACATCAAAGCTGTTTGCGAAGTACTTCATAACTTCTATCAACGAACGGGTTTCCCTGTTCAGGGCTTCCAGTTCGATGTTTGCTTTTGTAAGATTGAATCTCTGAAAATTGATCTCGTTGTTGACCTGTTCAACCCTTTCCTGAAGGGTTTTCAGTTCTTCGTTCTCCTTCTCCAGATCTTCGTTGTTGAAAACCTGCTTGGTATACTTTTCTTCATAAAGCTTCAGTGATTTCGATATCAGAATATACTCGATAAATGAAACTACCACCATGGCAGCCAGAAAGAAAAAAAATCCTACGGACCAGGTTCCTTTCAGTTCTTCCCAGAATCCCAGAACCGCACCGATGGAAAGCACTATGGTGAGTGCCAGCCTTCTCGGTATGATCCCGTAATCATCCAGAAGATTGCTGAGGAACGAATCCTCCGTAACAACGGATATTCCCCATATCAGGTATGTTCCCATAACAAATCTCGGCATATTTCCTATGAAGCCCATAGATATTGCTATACCGAAGATATATACGAAACTTCTTACAGTGAAGTAAAAAGGTGTAGTCTTATCGATAAAATACATAAGCATTTCATCATAGAAAAAAGCACCTGCAACCAGGCAAAGGTTATATACCATATACCTTTGATCCACAACCGTCCCCGAAAAACCCGATACAAGCACGGTAATGATCAGAATTGCGTATAACCCCCTATGAAACTTACATATCGATTTTAAAAGCTCACGCTTAAATTCAATCGGCATGAAACTACCCCTTAATTAATCTCCGATACATACCGAGGGATATTTTATCACACAGGGTATTATCATTCAAGATAACCCGTTATATAATTTCGCAATTTGTTCGTTTGTCTGCAGAAAGTCTCCGCTGTTATCTATGACTCTGTCGGAATTATCGATAAAATACTCGTCCGAAGGCTGATTTTTGATGATGGAATAAGCTTTTTCCTCGGAATAATTCCGGCTTTCCATCAGTCGTTTTACTCTTATCTCCGTCTCGGCTCTGACATACCATATCTCATCGCAGACTTCCTTGTAGCCATCCTGTATCAGAAGTGCCGCCTCAATGATATAGAGCTTGCAGTTTTTATCATTTCTGCGTTTTTCTATATCTTCTCTGATCCAGTCTTTAACGGCAGGATGAACAAGGGAATTAAGCAGCTTCAGCTTGCTCTTATCCGCGTATACTATGGATGCCAGTTTCATTCTGTCTATCTCCGCCCCTTCCGAAGGAATGACCTCCGGGAAGTTTTCGGCGATCTTGTTATATACTCGTTTTCCCGGCTTCATGAGATTCTTCGCCAGCAGGTCAGCCTCAACTATATATGCCCCGAACTCCTTTTCAAGGAGATAAAGAACTCTGGACTTACCTGCTCCGACTCCGCCGGTAATACCTATTATCTTCATACATCCCCCTATAAACCAACGCAAATCCTCGCCGTCTACTTTGCCTCGTAAAGGCTGCTTCCGGTATGAACATCTGTCACAAGCGGAACTTCGAGATTTACCGCAGCTTCCATCTTCTCAACCAGAAGACTCTTTACTTCTTCCACCTCATCGTCTGCGGCTTCTATCAGAAGTTCATCGTGGATCTGAAGTATAAGCCTTGACTTCAGTCCTCTCGACTTCAGTTCGTCAAAGACTTCGATCATGGCCTTCTTGATGATATCCGCAGCTGTTCCCTGTACAGGAGAATTCATGGCAACTCTTTCACCGAAGCTTCTCTGCATAAAGTTCGATGACTTAAGTTCCGGAATAGGTCTGATCCTGTTAAATACAGTCTTTACGTATCCCTTCTCCTTTGCGTCACTCACCTGCTTATCAAGGAATTCCTTAACCTTCTTATAGGTATCGAAATACTTCTCTATATATTCCTTGGCCTCGGATCTTGATATATCCAGATCCTGTCCGAGTCCGAAGGAGCTTATACCGTAAATGATACCGAAGTTAACAGCCTTG
>CACZHN010000057.1 GCA_902780985.1 uncultured Lachnospiraceae bacterium
CCCGGAGTCACTGCATTCAGCAGGGAATAGAGAAGATTGTTGTCCAGCATGGAGGCTTCGTCGACTATGACCGCATCGCACTCCAGCGGGTAATCCTCATTTCTCATGAACTTCAGCACCGTTCTCTCGTTATCGTCTTCGGAAGGGGTTCCCATGAACTCCAGAAGCCTGTGAATGGTCTGAGCCTTATATCCGGTAGACTCCGTGATTCTCTTTGCTGCACGGCCCGTAGGGGCTGCCAGAAGGGTATGCCGGCCCATAGACTCGAAGTAACGGATGATGACATTGATGATAGTGGTCTTTCCCGTACCCGGTCCACCTGTAATGACCGATACACCGCTGGTGACCGCTGTCTTCACCGCTTCTCTCTGCTCTTCTTCCAGCTCTATCTCTGTTTCTTCTTCAATCTTTTTAACCGCTTCGTCCACCAGGGATGTCTGCGTGTTGACTGCATTTCTGAGATCCATGAGCATACGTGCCGAAGATGCTTCGCTGTAATAATTCCATCTTCCGTAGCATACGGTCACGTCCTCACCGTTCATCTCATACTGCTTCATGACAATGTCGCCTGCCATGGCCATTTCCAGAAGGAGATCGTGAAGCTTGTCGATGAACTCCTGTGAAACTTCCGGCTCCTGCTCGTAGTAAGCGTCTTCCGCCCCCGCTGTTTCCACCAGGGCATAGCACTTACGCACCAGCCAGTTTTCCGGGATGAATATGTGGCCCAGTCCCATGGACTGATTCAGCACATACAGTACCGCGGAATGAAGCCTGAATCTCGAATCTGCGGGAATGCCCGCACGCATGGCGATGTTGTCGGCAGTCTTAAATCCCACACCCGGGATCTCATCTGCGATCCTGTAGGGGTTTTCTCTGATTATCCTGTATACGTCCTCACCGAACTCGGCATATATCTTCATAGCCAGCTTAACGCCGATGCCGTACTTGGTGAGGAACATGATAACTCTTCTGTATTCCGAATTCTCGCGGTATGCCACCGCGATCTTTATAGCCTTCTTCTCGGTTATGCCCTTGACCTCTGCCAGTCTCTCCGGCTGCTCTTCGATGATCTTCAGGGTATCGTTACCGAACTTCTGAATGATACGGGTTGCCAGAACTTCCTTTACACCCTTTATAACACCTGACACCAGGAATCTCTTGATGCCTTCCTTATCGTCCGGCATGGAAAGCTCGGCTGACTCGCATTTGAACTGAAGGTCGTACTGAGGATGATGGATATATTCGCCTTCGGCCTGGATGTACATGCCCTCGGCGATACCCGGGATGGTGCCCACAAATACGTCATCACCCTCCGGCGTCTCAACAGAAAAAACCGCATACGCGGTTTCATCACTTTGATATATTACTTTGTCTATATATCCTTCTCTGAACATTAGTCCTTAGCGATCCTTCTCCTCAAGGAAATCAATATACTTTCCGGCGCCGATGGCAACCACCTGCTGAGGATTCTCCGCGGTCATGGTCGTAATACCCGTCTTCTCCTCCATAAGCTGCTCGAAGCCGTGAAGAAGCGAACCGCCTCCCGTAAGGATGATTCCTCTGTCGGCAATATCAGCGGCCAGTTCAGGCGGAGTCTTCTCCAGTACGGAGCGAACCTCCTCTATAACCTTTGCTACCGTATCACGGAGAGCTTCCTCTGTCTCATCGGAAGTTATGGTTATGGTCTTCGGAAGTCCCGTTACCAGGTCTCTTCCTCTGATATCCATGGATATATTCTCCGGACGCTTATAGCAGGTTCCGATATTTATCTTTATATCCTCCGCGGTGGTATCACCGATGAGGATGTTGTATCTCTTTCTTATGTATCTTACAATGGCATCATCGAAATCATCTCCGGCAATCTTCGAAGAAGCGGTAACAACCGCGCCTCCCATGGAAATGACTGCGATATCGGTAGTACCTCCTCCGATATCCACAACCAGGTTGCCTACAGGTCTGATGATATCCAGTCCCGCACCCAGTGCTGCCGCAACCGGTTCCTCAACCAGGAACACATATCTTGCGCCTGCATTGTATGCTGCATCTTCAACGGCACGTCTTTCAACCTCGGTTGCTCCCGAAGGTACACATATGGAAATTCTCGGTCTTCTTCCGAAGAAGCTTCTTCCTACTGCCTTTCTGATGAAGTACTTCAGCATCTTCTCCGTCTTTGTAGCCTCGGATATAACTCCGTGCTTAAGAGGTCTGATAGCCGTAAGGTTGCCCGGGGTTCTTCCCAGCATAGCCCTTGCTTCTTCACCTATCTCCACTATTCTTTCGGATTCCTTATCGTATGCTATGACAGAAGGCTCGTTAAGAACCACACCTCTGCCTCTTACATGTACAAGAATATTGGCAGTACCGAGATCTATGCCTATATCAAGATTTGCCATTATTAACTAACTCCTTAATCTAATCCACCGCCGGCGATAGAATTATAACCGATGCGGGTTCACCGTTCTTCCAGGTGATACTAATCTCTGTTACGTCGAATATGCCCCCGAGTTCATTTATATATCTTCTGAACTGTGTGCTCTTGCTGTTGCTGTCTCCTTCGGTCTCGGCCACTCCCGGAACCTCGTCCGTCAGCTTCGGTATGATCCTGAAGCTGTCCTGTCCCACAAAATCCCTGCCGAGTCTGTCGTTCAGGTACTTGTTTGAGAAGAGTACCTTGCCCGTAGAATTATCTCTTACGAAAACATCCTGATCCATGGAATTGAATACATATAAAATGGTATTATCCATAGCCGATGTATCATCCAGCTCGCTGTTTATATACAGTCTTGCAACGGCCCTGCTCATCTCTCTTGCAAAATCCCTTTCGGAATCCGTCCAGGTTCTCTCTCTTGTATTCTCGATGAAAATGAGACGGCCGATATACTTATGATTTCTCTTAACAGGGAAGACCATGATGGCGCGAACTTTTCCTTCGAACACCTCAACTCTCATCCTGTTGGTCATATTCTTTTTGTCGATGACCATGCCTTCCTTGGAAATGAGCCCCTGCATTTCCGGATCGTAATGATCGTGTTCCCACGCAAAATTACTTTCCTCTTCGTCGCTCTTTCCCCTCTTGGACCAGTAATCGACTATATTCATTACTTCTCTGTTCTTTTCGTCAAATGCATAGAAGACCACATAGTCAACTCCCAGGAGCTTGCCTGCTTTCTCGAAATACTTATAGTAATCCGTCTCGCCGTTGCCTATGTCGGACATCATCTTTGTGATGATCTTCTTCTCTTTTATCTCAAACTCAAGAGCATCTCTCTTAGCCTTGTTCTTGTCGGAACCGACTACCCTGTTATAGAGTTTCGATAAATGCTCGGAGATTGCATTCGCAACTTCCCACTGGTTGTTGTATAACTTGAAAAGTCTCTGTGCCTGAGTCTTGTTGTGGGCATAAAGGATCCACATACCGCAGTATATTCCGTTGATGATGATCGGAGCTGCGGCGATTCTTCTGTGCTGTGCGGACTCGTCTTCCCTGCCGTCTTCAACCTGAAGAAATACAGGATTTTCATCGGATATAAGTGACGCCTTGATCTTATCAAAGAACGGCCTGTTAAGAGGATTCTCCAGATACTCGTAGAATTCTCCGAAGTAGCTTGAAGGTCCCTTAGGCTCGGCAAGAAGCTTGCCGTTTATATCCAGCAGAGCGGAATAAAGTTCGCATGCGCCGGCAAAGCCGTCGAAGAAATCATTTATCCTGTTCTCGCTCACATATTCTCTGGTCAGGCTTACGTCAGTCTGGACCACATCATCAAGGATTTCCGATCCTTCCTGACGCGCAGTGATATTGCGCACCTCTCTTATGATATACTCAACAATATAATCACCCGGCTCCTTCTTCAGGAACATGATGTCCATGTTGACCTTTCTCAGGTTGTTATCGTCACCGATAACTCTGACTTCATCGGAGAAATCATTTCCGGATCTGAAGCCCAGCTTCATAGCCTCCGCAAAACTCTCCCTGTCGTCCGGATGTATATAATCCTCAGGCAGGCGATAACCCTTTGCGATGTTTCTGGAATTTAAGCCCAGCATCTCAATGTTATCCGAAAGATACAGTATCTTACTGCGTCTCGCCTTCTTCGGACTGTCAAATTGTCTTACCATAATTGCTATGCCGGCCTTCTCCAGCGCCGCATAGAGATAATCTGTCTCTGTAACCATAAGCTAAAACCCCACCATTAAATATTCTAACCCCGGTAACTAAATAAGAGGAACGGTTACCTGTAACGCGTTCCTCTGTAATCACTTTATAAATCAGCCCTGTGTAACTGCCAGATCAGAAAAAGCGCTTTCCGAAACTTTCTTTGTATTCTCAACTGCTGATGTAACCTCAGTAAGAGCATTCTGAAGCTGTGAAAGATATTCGCTGATTGAATCAAACTCTCTCTTAACGGAAGCTCTGTTCTGACGAATCTCTTCTCTGGTTGCTGCCTTCTTAATCTCGCAATCTGCTTCTGTCTCTTCTCTGAGCTTCTCGCATGCAGCTTCTGTCTCTTCGTTCAGCTTGCGGCAGCGTTCCTCTGTCTCAGTATCAAGCTGACGGCAGCGAGCGTCTGTCTCGTAATTGAGTCTATCGCATCTTTCCTTTGTTTCAGCGCTGAGCTTCTCAGCCTCTTCTCTTGTTGTTCTCTTAAGGTCCTCGCACTCAGCGATTGTTGTCTCACGCTGCTCTCTGCAAGTCTCCTGTGTTTCGGAAACAAGTCTGTTCATCTCGCTCTCTGTAGAGTTTCTGAGACTCTCGCACTGAGCTGTTGTTTCCTCTATCATCTGCTGACACTGAGCTGTTGTCTCAGCAGTTCTTGTCTCGCACTCTTCTCTTGTCTGTCTTGTAAGTTCATCGGCAGACTCTCTTGCTGCAAGAAGTGTTCTTGAGATGGACTCATATCTTGTTGCCGACTCCATATCTCTCTTCTTGTAATCCTCAAGCTCAACCTTGAGCTTTGCGAGCTCTGCTTCAAGATTCTCATTAACCGATCTTAGGTTATCTATAACACTGTCCGACTCTGTCTTGTTAACTTCGCGCATCTGCTGAAGTCCCTTAACTGCCTCACTAAGCTTTGCTGTATCTTCCTTAAGCTTTGATATCTGCTTCTCGTACTCGTCCTGCTGATTCTCAATAAATGCTTCGACAGCTTTCTTATCATATCCACCAAATGACACTGTTTTGATATCTAATTCCATCTTACCTTACGAGCCCCTTTCACGATTGTTCTAACTAACTTGGCGCTGATTTCCATGTTTTCAGCATACCATAGGTTAGTATAACACAATCCCTCGGCTAATGCATCCACAAATTAAGTTTTAAATATTGTGAAATTATGATAAAATAGTGCTCGGCTGACGAAGTCACGGCGAGCATGCGGCGTACGCCGCACGCATTCTGCGAACGCAGTGAAGCAGGATACAGATTACACGAAGTGCAAGATGTTTTATTGCGAAGCAAGAAAGCGCCAAATAGTGCTCGGCTGACGAAGTCAACAGCGATTATATTTTGTATTTTGCTTGAAAGGACTTATAGAATGAAACATCTCAGGACTAAAAAACTCGCAATATATATACTATGTCTGATGCTTCTTCTCTCTCTTTCCGGATGCGGTGCGAAAAGGGAAGACAGGTACCTGACCTATGTGGACAGTCTCATATCGGCCAACTACCTGAATGCCAGCGAGGAATATACCAGAACCACGGGAGCCAGCCAGGAAGAGGCGGATGCCATGTATCTCCAGAACGTTACGAGACTGGCAACAAATCTGGAAAACTTCTACGGTCTGGAAATATCCAGCGATACGGAGCTGGCACCGAGAATGGTTGAGCTGGCAAAGAAGATCTACTCAAAGGCAAGATTCAGCACGGACAGAGCTTATAAGGACAACAACATTTACTATGTTGATGTGACCATCTATCCTATCGATCTTCTGAATCAGACCCATGACGATATACTGAATTACGTCAATGATTTCAACACACGAGTAGATAACGGCGATTACAACAATTACGAAAAGGAAGATTACGAACACGAGTTTGCTTCGGGAATCATCGATATCCTTGAAGCCGCAGTGGACAACACAGATTACAAAGAGGCCGAAACTCTGAAGATCCGTATCATCCAGAGTGATTCAAACTTCTATATAAGTAACGAAGATTTCCGCGCCATCGATATGGCGATCCTTTCCACCGACGCATCCAAGTATAAGGACGCAACGGAAGGAACAGAAGGAACAGAAGAAGCTTCACCTTCAGATGCCGAGTAAGCAGAATGACACTAGGGGACGGGGGTCACGTATTCATTTTGAATACGTGACCCCCGTCCCCTAGTGTCATTTTATTCAACTGTTACGGACTTAGCCAGGTTTCTCGGCTTATCTACATCCAGGCCCTTTGCCTCTGATGTGTAATATGCGATAAGCTGAATTACGACTGCGATGGCGAATACTGAGAAGATACTGTCTACCTTCGGTATTCTGATCTGTCTGTCGCATACTTCCGTGCTTTCCGATTTATCTCCCGAGGTTACCAGGATTACATATGCACCTCTGGACTTAACCTCTCTTACATTTGAAATGATCTTGCTGTATACATGCTCTTCGCTGGCAATGGCGATGACCGGTACGTTTTCGGAGATCAGTGCGATGGTTCCGTGCTTAAGTTCTCCGGCTGCGTAAGCCTCTGCATGTATGTATGAAATCTCCTTAAGCTTGAGGGATGCCTCAAGACTCATGGTATAATCGATTCCTCTTCCGATGTAGAATGCATCAGGTGCATTCTTGATATGGTTTGCAACTTCCTTAATTCTGTCGGCTTCCTGAAGTGTTTCCTTGATGATGTCGCCTACTGAAAGAAGTCTTGTCATGAATTTCTTTACAACGCTCTCTGAAAGTATTCCCTTAACAAGTCCGATACGTGCCGCAAGAAGATACATTGCGGAAATCTGAACCGTATAAGCCTTTGTACTTGCTACGGCTATCTCCGGACCCGCATGGGTGTAAAGAACATAATCGCTCTCACGTGCGATAGTGGAACCCTTTACATTTACGATTGAAAGCACCTTGCTGTCTTTATGCTTTGCAAGTCTGAGAGCTTCAAGTGTATCGATGGTCTCACCGGACTGTGATACAACGATTGTAAGTGTATCGCTGTCGATGATCGGATCTTTATATCTGAACTCGGAAGCAATCTCAACGGTTACAGGAATTCTGAGTCTTGTCTCGATAAGTGACTTACCAACCATTCCCGCATACATTGCCGTACCGCAGGCTACGATATTTATATTCTTCAGATTCTTCAGAACACTGTCATCGATTCCGTCTTCAGAAAAATCAGGCAGTCCGTTCTGGATTCTCGGTGTGATGGTTCTCTCAAGAGCTTCAGGCTGCTCGTAGATCTCCTTAAGCATGAAGTAAGGATAACCGCCCTTCTGTGCGGATGCGATATCCCAGTTAACCTCAAGATACTCAGGCTCAACCTTTCTTCCCTTAAGATCCATAACTCCGATACCTTCAGGTGTAAGAGTGATGATATGATACTCCGGAACTACGAAGTATTTCTTTGAAAATGAGATAACTGCCGTCAGATCCGACGCGATGATGGAGCCGCCTTCAAAGTCTGCCGCAATCATAGGGCTGACATTTCTTACTGCGAAGATTTTTCCCGGCTGATCATCAAAGATTATGCACAGAGCGAAGGAACCTGCAAGAAGCTTAACCACCTGCTTGATAGCCTTGTAAGGATCGCCCTCGTAAAGCTTATCCAGGAGTGCTGCTACAACTTCCGTATCGGTCTCTGACTTAAGAGATTCCTTAAGTCCGTACTCTACGGTAAGTTCCTTGTAATTCTCTATGATACCGTTGTGAATAAGAGTAACACCGCCGCATCTGTGAGGATGAGCATTTTCTTCGGTAACTCCTCCGTGAGTAGCCCATCTTGTATGGCCTATTCCGCAGGTTGCATCTGTTGCCACATCCTTTGCGGCCTCTTCGAGTTCTGCTACCTTACCTGTTCTCTTCTTGATAACTATGCCTGTCTTAGGATCGTAAAGTGCGATTCCCGCACTGTCGTAACCACGATACTCAAGCTGCTTTAAACCGTTAATGAGGATATCCTTAGCCGGACTATCCCCTGTATAACCAATTATTCCACACATATTAATTTTACCTCGTAATCTTTATTTTTTGAAATGAGCACGCAAAAACAAAGCATATTGCATGCTGAAATAAAGCACGCGTTCTGCCCCTCTGTTTTCCGGTCGCCCGGGGTTTTAAAAGCAGAACTTACGAGATGTGCCGTCCCGACAGAGCATCCGCCGAATTTTCGATAACTCTGTCCCTCGTCAACAGCCTGTGTGTCCGGCTGTCTGGCGCTAAGGTTCTTAACCTTTCGAAAGTTGTCTCTCCTCAAAAACAACCTTTGGTATTATACCATACTTTGCCCCTATATGGCAAATGAGCCGGTCCACGCGATGTGAATCGGCTCATTCTGCTTATTTCCATCTTTCCAGATGGAACTCTATTTTCAATCTGTATAAACATTCGCTTATACCGTCAAGTGCTGTTCTTAGTATCTGCGAATCCAACAGTTCATGTATCTCACCGTCGGGATAAAGCTTCATAAACTTCTCCGAAAGATTTATGACAGATGTGCTGTCCTCATACTTCGTGAGGTCTTCCAGTTCCATACCGAAGTCCGTAAGGACACGGAAGACAGCTCTGTTCTGTGATAGTCCCGGAGCTCTCATTATGATATCGTAATAATACCTTATTCCTGCGATATAACCTTTTTTGTCGGATGGCATGTCGGATACTTTCTTAATAACCTCATCATCCATAGCCATAACTCCTTAGCTGATCATAGAACCTGCCGGCATATCCTTTTCTGCTGTAAGAAGTGCAAGATTGCCTTCCTCATCTTCCGCACAGAGGAGCATTCCCTCTGACAGAACTCCGGCAAGCTTAGCCGGCTTCAGGTTAGTGATAACAACAACCTTCTTACCCACCATATCTTCAGGTGAGTAGAAGTTCTTGATTCCGGATACGATCTGAAGTGTACGTCCGGATACCTTAACCTGTGAGCAGAGAAGCTTCTTTGACTTCGGAACTTCCTCACATGCGAGGATTTCACCGATCTGAAGCTGCATCTTATCAAAGTCGTCAAGTGTAATCTGTTCCTTAACGAGATTGTCAACTGTTGCAGGCTCGCTCTTCTCTTCCTTCTTAGGCTTCTTTTCAGGTTTCGGCTCTTCTTCCTTTGCAGGGAATCTGATAGCCAGCTCTTCAAGCATCTTAGCTTCATCGATTCTCTGGAACAGAATCTCAGGTGAATCCGTTACCTTGTTTCCTGAAGGATAAAGTCCGAAGTTTCCGAGCTCTGTTACAGCTCTCTTCTCTGTATTCAGCTGCTCAAGGATACGCTTGCTTGTCTCAGGAAGGAATGACTCAAGGAGAGAAGCACCGATGGTGATACTCTCAACAAGGTTGTACAGAACAGTGCTGAGTCTGTCCTGCTTATCCTCTTCCTTGGCAAGTGCCCAAGGCATAGTCTCATCTATATACTTATTGCATCTCTTGAAGAGATTCCAGATTTCGCTAATAGCATCTGCAACACGGAGCTTGTCCATGCACTGATTAACCTTAAGTCTTGTTCCGATAACAGTCTGCTTAAGGTCTTCGTCTACAGCTTCGGCAACATTCTTGTTTGCAACAACACCGCCGAAATACTTGTTGCTCATGGAAATGGTTCTGTTAACCAGGTTTCCGAGAACATTTGCAAGGTCTGAGTTGAATCTCTCGATCATAAGCTCCCATGATACGACACCGTCGTTCTCGAAAGGCATCTCATGAAGAAGGAAATATCTTACAGGATCAACTCCGAAGTAATCTACCATGTCGTCGGCATAGATTACATTTCCCTTTGACTTACTCATCTTTCCGTCGCTCTGGATCAGCCATGGATGACCGAATACCTGCTTAGGAAGAGGAAGGTCGAGAGCCATGAGCATGATCGGCCAGTAGATTGTATGGAATCTTAAAATGTCCTTACCGATAAGGTGAAGGTCACATGGCCAGTACTTCTCGAACATAGGATCGGACTGTCCGTTTACATGATATCCGAGACCTGTGATATAGTTGCTGAGAGCGTCGATCCAAACGTATACAACATGCTTCGGATCGAAGTCTACAGGGATACCCCACTTAAATGATGTTCTTGATACACAAAGATCCTGAAGGCCCGGCTTAAGGAATGTATTTACCATCTCATTCTTTCTTGACTCAGGCTGAATGAAATCAGGATTATCCTCGATGTACTTGATAAGTCTGTCGGCATACTTGCTCATCTTGAAGAAGTAAGCTTCCTCTGATGCAGGTGCAACAGGACGTCCGCAGTCAGGACAGCATCCATCAACAACCTGTGCCTTTGTCCAGAAAGACTCACATGGTGTACAGTAAAGTCCTTCGTACTTACCCTTATATATATCGCCCTTGTCATAGAGCTTCTTGAAAATCGCCTGTATCTCTTTTTCATGATCCTCATCTGTAGTTCTGATGAACTTGTCGTATGAGGTATTCATAAGATCCCATATTCTCTTAATATCGGCAGCTCTCTCGTCAACAAACTCCTTCGGTGTTGAGAGGCTCTCAAATGCCTTCGTCTCAATCTTCTGTCCGTGCTCATCGGTTCCTGTCTGGAATCTTACATCGTATCCGATGAATCTCTTGTATCTTGCGATGCTGTCCGCAAGTACGATCTCATAGGTATTACCTATATGAGGTTTACCTGATGCATAAGCGATTGCCGTAGTAATGTAATAAGGTTTCTTTGCCATTTTATTTACTCCCCTCCGACTGCAGACTAATGGTATCCGCAGCCCCTTGATAAATTGCGTTCCGTGTAAAATGTAATCCCAAAAATAAAAATCGGGCAGAACGCGCGTCTACCCGATATTATACATATTTAGTTCGATTCAAACAAGTGCCGATTTCAAATTAACCCACTCTGAGTTTGAACTTCTGCACTTCTCTTTCGGAATCAACAATCTCCATATGTCCGCCCAGTGCACGAACCTTCTCGTCGAAGTCTTCGTAACCTCTCTTGATATACTGGATCTCGTCAATTGTGCTGTATCCGTCAGCTGCGAGAGCTGCGATAACAAGTGCCGCACCGGCTCTTAAGTCGGATGCTGTGATTCTTGCTCCGGTATACTTATCCGTACCTGTTATGATAGCGGTATTGTTCTCTACTCTGATGTGAGCACCCATGCGTGTAAGTTCCGATACATAACGGAATCTGTTCTCGAAGATACTTTCGGTAACAAGACTTGTTCCGTTAGCGATACCGAGAACGGTAGCCATCTGTGCCTGCATATCTGTAGGGAATCCCGGATACGGAAGAGTTTTGATCTGTGTAGCCTTAAGATCTCCGTCTGCCATAACTCTTACGGAATCATCGTACTCGATTACATTTGCGCCCATCTCGATAAGCTTTGATGAGATAGCTTCAAGGTGCTTAGGGATAATGTTCTTGATAAGTACATTTCCTCTTGTGGCAACGGCCATTGTCATAAATGTTCCCGCTTCGATCTGATCAGGAATGATAGAGTACTCTGCTCCGTGAAGTCTTTCCACGCCGCGGACTCTGATGACATCCGTACCTGCGCCCTTGATGTTAGCGCCCATTGTATTCAGGAAGTTAGCCACATCAACGATGTGAGGCTCCTTCGCTGCATTCTCTATAGTTGTCTTGCCTTCTGCAAGTGCAGCAGCAAGCATGATGTTGATAGTAGCACCTACAGACACGGTATCAAGATAGATATGTGCTCCTGTAAGTTTATCGGCCTTAGCGATGATCTTACCACCGGATACAATATCCGTTGTCGCTCCCAGCTTATTAAAGCCCTTCATGTGAAGGTCAATCGGACGTGCGCCGATATCACAGCCGCCCGGAAGAGCAACATCAGCATAATTGAACCTTCCCAAGAGCGCTCCGAGAAGATAATAAGAAGCTCTGATCTTTCTGATGTACTCATCATCAACGGACAGGTTCTCATTACCCTTAATGCCCTTACCACAGATAACTACTGTATGCTTGTCAATATATTTAACTGAAGCTCCTATATTCTCAATAGCCTTCAGAAGTGTAATTGTATCTGAAA
>CACZHN010000058.1 GCA_902780985.1 uncultured Lachnospiraceae bacterium
ATCAAACCGGAGAATCTTCCTCCTTCTGAGGATATTAGAAAACTGGAAAGAAGAGTACAAAAGGAAGATAAGCAACTTGCTAAGAAATCGGGGAAACTTCATGAATAGAATCAGTCTGTTTAGAACCAGAATAGTGATTGAAGACAAGGTATACTTATTAGCAAAGGATGTCAGGAAAGCACTTGGATGCAAAAGCATAGAACAGTTACAAGGTGAATATCCTGGAATAGTTAAACATATTAAAGATTTACCAGCCTTGGTTTTGGAAAGCGTTTTTAATACTATCTTAACGTCCGACATAGAAGCGATGAAAAAGCTTAAACATATAGAGATTACGCGCGTTGAGACTTTGCGAAATAACACAGAAGCGATAAAGAGTATCTATCCGCTCAAGTTTATTGTAGCCGGAAAATTGTTTGAGAGTGAAGCTAGGATGGCCGGTTATCAGAGTGTTAACGAGTATATGGAAGAGGTTGACTATGTTAAGGAAATCAATAACGAAAAAGAAAAACTGATTTCAAAGAGGGATTTGATAGAGAGTATAAGTTTAAGCAGAGTTAAGCTTTCCGAATTGATTGACGCTGATGTTCTTGACAAGAATAATCTTCAAATTCAACAGTATATCCACATCAATAATGGTATTCCTTATCTTGAGAGTTTTATTGTTGGACGGGGCATATTTTTTTCTGTATTTGATGATGGCTATGCATTTGACGAATTGAGAATTGAGAACAAGGACCTTATTATACCAACATATGATTATGAGGAGGATGATCCAAATAAGAATTATGGTCATGATTCGGGTTTGAGAGACTACAGAGAGTATAGCTGTCTGGAGAATATTTTGTATTTAATTACACATAAAGATGTTGAAGACGCGGGTGTAAATCTTATGAGTTGTAATGCGCCGGGGATTAGTTTTTATATCTCACAGGCTGAAGTGATAAAACTCCTTAACCCTAATATGTACAGAGATATAGTACTTATAGATGGTGACATGGATTTTGCTTATTCAAAAACAGTTACAAAAGATGCTCTAATAGAATAAAGAATATTGCTGAGGTAGCCACTCTATGTCATTATGATATTCGGTTGCTCAGTCGGACAACAGTTGAGACGGTTTGTCTGCTTGAACAATAAAAAAGAGCGAAGGCAAAGGATTTAGGGAAGAAAACGGGAGAAGGGGATAACTGTTATGTATGAAAAGACTTTGCAAGATATACTGAAGTTGAATTACGGAATAGAATCCTCTTCTTTGGAATTTTTAAGAGAGGGCGGCACCCATACATATATCGTGAATGGTAAGGATAAATATCTGCTAAAGGTTATAGGATCCGCTTTTTCAGATACGGCAAGACAATCTGTGTCTATAATGAGATATCTGGAAGGAAACGGATTCCCGGTACCTGAAACGATGCTTACAAAGAGTGGGGAAGCTTATTTTGAAGCGGAAGCTGAAGGGGAGAAGAGTCTGATCATTCTCATGGAATTCATCAATGGTGATGAACCGGAACTTGAAAAATGTGCATCCGAAGTCGGACGGCTTGTCGGCAGATTTCATCGATTGATGGAGAAGTATCCTGAAAGAGCTGTACCAAAGGGCAAAGAGTTCTTCATCGGACGATACCTGGAGTTTCTTCGTAAGAAGAATTACCCGCGCATTGCTGAGTATGAAGAATTGGGAGAGCGCCTTTGGGATAAGGTTAAGAATTTTTCTCAGGGCAATTGTCACGGAGACCTTCACAGAGGAAACCTGTTACAAAATGCTGATGGGAATATTTTTCTTGTGGACTTTGACACTGTTTGCCGCGCGCCACTCATGTTTGATGTCATGGTCATGTGCGACATGACGGATTATTTTAATCTGAAATCGGAAGATATTGAACTGACTAAAGAAGTATATCAGAAGTTTCTTTCGGGATATTCGGAGTATCGTGCGCTCAGTAGTGAAGAGATTCTTTCTTTTTCGTACTGGGTTGCGATCAGACATTTTCAGCTTCAGGCCACGATACTTGAGATATATGGGATCGATTGCATAGATGAAGGCTTTATTGACGGACAACTCTACTGGCTTAATAAGTGGCAGGAAGCAATGGCAGATTTTGCTGAGTGTATGGTGTTAGTAAAACCATAAATGAAAAGGTGGTTAATCAACGAGGTGACAAAAATATGAATAAGGAATGGTCCGAACTGAATAAGACAATGCAGGGGCTGCTTAAGAAAAGAGATACCTTTGATACGGGCGTTGATAAGCTGTTTGAACTGCGCAACGCTCTGTGGGATACGATAGCATCGTTTAAAGAGGAATTAGGCAGAGAAGATTTTAATGCGATTCCGTATATTAACGCGGACGGATATCACAGCAAAACCATAGCTTATTCATTGTGGCATATCTTTCGTATTGAAGACATCGTAGCTCATACTTTGATAAAAGAAGATGAGCAGGTGATTTTCAAAGGAGACTTTCAGAAAAAAATCGGTTCTCCGATCATCACCACCGGCAATGAACTTGTTAAGCAGGAGATTGCTGATTTCTCAAAGGGACTTAATCTGAATGCACTTTATGAATACATTTTCGAGGTAAAGCAGAGTACGGAATCTTTGTTAAAGGAACTGTCTTTCGATGATCTGAAGAGAAAGATATCCGATGAAAGAAAAGAACTGCTGAAATCCCTGCATGTGGTAAGTGAGGATGAGAGTGCCATCTGGCTTGTAGATTATTGGTGCAATAAAGATGTTCGCGGTCTTATCCAAATGCCGTTCTCAAGACATTGGATCATGCATATTGAGGCGTGTTTAAGAATAAAAAATAAGATCGATGCTTAATAGGTGGGAGTTACCATGAAACTAAAAAACATACTCATAGTAGTTAAAGATATCGAAAAATCAAAAAAGTTCTATCATGATCTCTTCGGCCTGGAAGTGATCCTTGATAATGACGGAAATGTAATCCTTACGGAAGGTCTTGTCCTGCAGGCAGAGAAGTACTGGACGGAGTTCCTCGAAAGAGAGACCATTCCGGAGAATAATGCAAGTGAACTTTATTTTGAAGAATCCGACATAGAAGGATTTATTGAAAAACTGGAAAAGTATTATCCCGAGGTCAAGTATGTTAACCGCCTCATGACGCACAGCTGGGGCCAGAAGGTTATACG
Source organism: uncultured Lachnospiraceae bacterium (assembly GCA_902780985.1). The sequence goes on from CACZHN010000058.1 coordinate 3,156, forward strand.
TTTTTATGACCCTGACGGAAATCTGATCGAAGTCGGAACACCTGTAATGTAGGAGAAGCTCAGATATCACATCCTGCTGGATGAGTTGTTTTAGGAATATGTAATTAATTAATCCATTTTTAATCTACATTAAAAGACCAATTAACCTTGCAATGATAAATTATCACCATCAAATGAAGAGAAGCCGCAGAAAGCGGTCGTAAATATTTCAAAGACGATGGAGGATTGTGTGATGAAAAAGGTTAAGGGAATTGTTTGTGTAGCAGCGCTTGCAGTAGCAGTAGGTTGTTTAAACGGATGCAGCTTTTCAATAGGTATGAAGAGCTCATATAAGTACAGTGATTCCGATAAGTATGCGGTAGGTGATGTAGAGATTACCGATAAGATTGATAAGCTGGATATAGATTATCTGTCGGGCGATGTGAAGATCGTTAAGGCAGATACGGACAAGATAACAATAGAAGAAACAGCAAGAAAGAAACTTGATGATAAGAGAAAGGTTCACACCTGGGTTGAGGGTTCCACACTTCATGTAAAGTTCTGTGAATCCGGTAAGGGTCTGGATCTCAACAATCTCGACAAGAAGCTTGAGATCACAATTCCTGAAGATCTGGTATTCGATGATGTTGTCATGGATATGGCATCAGGCGATATAAATGCGAATATCGATGCCGATAACTACGATATTGAGTCTGCTTCGGGAAGCGTATTTCTGTATCAGACAGGTAACAGCAGCGAGATGAAGATTGAAACGGCTTCGGGAGACGTTGAAGTCGATCTGGAAAGTGCAGATGTTTTTTCTGCTCACACAGCATCGGGCGAGATTACAGTAAATGCAAAGAGCATCAGAGATTTCAAGGCTGAAACAGCCAGCGGAGATCATGAGTATCATCTTGATGTAGTTCCTGAGAGTGCCGACATTTCATCCGCTTCGGGATATGTACATCTTTACTTCCCTGAAAAAGCTGATATCAAGGCAGACTTTGATACAGCCAGCGGAGATATATTCTATGAGCTGCCGTTTACAAAGAACGGAGATAAGTTCGTCTGCGGTGAAGGAACAAATACTCTTAAGGTAGAAACAGCATCCGGAGATATAAGGATCAATCAGAATAATTAGTAATTAAGAGAATCTTCATAGTTTTGACACCCCGATAAAATAATGTTATTATGACCCCGATGGTTAAAGGGGATAGGGTAACCCGTCAATTTAATATTTTATCAAAGGGGGATAAAAATGTTAGCTTATGTACCATGGGCGCTTATTCCTTGTGCGATTATGTTCGTAGTATTCTACTTCGTATCAAAGAGGGATAATGCGAATTCCGAGGAACTTATGAAGAAAGTTCCCGAAGAAGCAAGACATCAGATCAAGGCAGAGCTTTATCGACCGACCGAAGGCAGGAACATGTATACTACAAGAGGGTATGTTGCCGATATCGCTGAAGACGGATCGAAGGCGAAGGTTTTTATAATCTTCTACAATACGCCGAGAGGAGAGTTCTATAACCAGACAGCTAAGATGTCTACGGAAGAACTTCAGGAAAAAGGCATACAGAGCGGCACTTTCGTACCGTGTTTAATGAAGCTGGATGAAGAGTATCAGATTTACGGCTTCAAGAAATTAGCATATGACAACTAAATAAGAGTATATGACGCATCTCATAAGGCTTTAGGGCCTGCTGAGATGCGTTTTTAAATTTTTTTAAAAATTATTATTGACACACTGTATATAACTGTATATACTGTGTATATCAACGGAGGAAAAAACCTATACACAGGGAGGTTTAAGTTATGTCAATGTTTAAATGTGAGCATCTTACAAAGAAGCTTGGAGAATATACTTTAAATGATATCAGTTTTGAGATCGAGCCGGGAATGGTTCTGGGAGTAATCGGAATAAACGGTTCCGGAAAAACTACATTACTCAGATCGCTCCTCGGAAGCTACAGACTGGATATCGAACCGGAAGACGGCGGAGAGATCTTTCTGGACGGAAAGCATTTCCGAAAGGATATAAAGGAATATAAAGGAAATATAGCTTATGTCCTTCAGGATTGCCCATTCGGAATGAACATGCATACGATAGAGGTCGGTGAGAGATACGGTTGCTACTACGAAGGATTCGATCTTAATAAGTATAAGGAACTCTTAGAGAAGTACGAGATATCAAAGAAAAAATCACTCAGTGAGTTATCGAAGGGCCAGCTGCTCCGAGTACAGCTGGCATTTGCGGAAAGCTATCCGGCAAAGCTTTACATCATGGATGAGCCGGCAGGTAACCTGGATGTGGACTTCAGAGATTCCTTCTACGATACATTGAGAAGAATTGTGGAAGATGAGAATAGTTCGGTGATCATTTCAAGTCACCTGGTAACGGAGCTTGAACATGTAGCCGATCAGATTCTCTGGATAGGAAGAAATGAGACAAGCGGATATCTGAGATACTTCGGCGGAATCGATGAAATGAAGGACTGCTACAGACTTATATCTCTTGATAAGAATACAGCGGTAAACATTCCGAATGAGATGGTAGTCGGTTCAAGAATCAGGGAATCTCACAGCGAATATCTGTTATATAAGAAGGATGGAAAGTTTGAAGACAGTATTCCGGCGGAGTATATGGGAGAGCTGAGATTCCCTGACATTCAGGAGATAATGTACTTTATCGAAAAGGAGAATGCATAATGAATAAGAACATTTCACATATAAAAGATTATTTCAGAATGGAGGCTACGGCATTTAAGGCAAGACCGTACTTCTGGTTGTTAAGGATCATGTTTGTGGCACTGGTTCTTATATCGGGATCGATACAGTGGTGCTTCATGATAATGGGCGCGATATTCTCTCTCGGATTTCTTCATTCCAGCGAAGAAGAAAGAATTCTTCCTTTCACGGACGAAGAGTTTAAGAAGAGAAAGATCATAAGGGTAAATATGATATGGCTGAGATATCTGATCCTCGGTATCGGCAGTTATATCGTAGTTTTTACGGGACCGTATTCCATGTCAAAGCCGGAAACGGTTATGCTGAGACCTTATATGTACATTGCTTTCTTCATACTTCAGATGGCATTTGTTTACAGAAGTTTACAGGAACAGATCATCGACAAGACGGCTAATGCGAGAATCTTCTCTAAGCAGCCGGTACATAAGTACATATTTCAATCGATCCCTTCGATAGTAGGTTTCGTATACGGTATGTCCATTACAAAGGGACCTACATCGGAATTCTTCATAGATCTCGGTGAAGAATGGGTACATGTAACGATAATGCTGGTAGCAGCGCTCCTGCTTATAGTATGGATCATAAAGAACTATATGGATTGGAAAATACTTGATTTCCAGTCGGATGCAGATCAATTTAAAAAGGCTAAAGGAGGTAGGGCATGAATATAAACGTACAGACAAAGAGTGGACTTCCTATATACGAGCAGATAGAAAGACAGATTAAGGATATGATAGTATCCGGAACCCTGAAGGAGGGAGAAAGCCTTCCTTCCATCAGAACTCTGGCGGCGGATTCGAAGATAAGCGTTATCACCGTTAAGAGGGCATATGAAGATCTTGAAAAAGAAGGAATGATATATTCGGTTCAGGGAAAAGGATTCTATGTGGATAATCCGGATCTCCAGTACATGAAGGAGAAGAAAACCCTGAGTATCGAGGAAAAGCTCGGTGAGTGGGTGGATCTCGCAAAGGCTGCGGGAATGACCATCGATGAAGCCCAGGATATGCTGGGAATATTATGGGAATGATCGGAAGGGGAACGAACATGATTGAGGTTAATAACATCAGTTTTAAATACGGTATGAAGCCGGCGGGCGGAAAGAAATTCGAAGTAAGAGATGCATCTCTTAAACTGGAGCAGGGATATATCTCCTGCCTTCTGGGAAATAACGGTGCAGGTAAGACTACACTGCTTAATCTTATATACGGCATGCTGAAGCCACGTTCGGGAGAAGTTGTCTGGAACGGCAATAAGCTTACCGGCAGAAATATGGCGGACTTCAGACAGGAAACGGCATACATCGGTGAGAAGTGGTGTGCCGACGGACTTACGGTAGGTCGTAATACGGAGCTTCTTTCAAATCTGTATCCTGCATTTGATCGGGATTATTACGACGAGATCATGAAGCTGGCAGGCATGGACAGAGTAAGAGATACGTTTTTCGGTAAGCTTTCGAAAGGTGAAAAAGTGAAGGTCGAGATCGCATTTGCCCTGGCAAGAAAGCCTAAGTTCATCATACTGGATGAGCCTCTTGCAAATGTGGATCCGGTTTTCAAGATAGATATACTGGAGCTGCTTCAGAACAGCGTTAAGGACAATGAAACGGGAGTCCTCCTCAGCACACACCTCCTGGACGAGATATCGGAAATGGTGGACTTCATAAATGTCATGGAAAACGGGAAGATCACAAAGAGCGGAACAAGATTCGATCTGCTGGGCGATGATGAGTCGAAGCAGCTGAGAGATGTTTTAAAGAAGTAACACGATAATTCATTTGGAAAAGGATTGATACTATGGATAAGAAATCTATAATGAACAATTTCAGAAAATATATGGCAAAGGCCAACAAGGGCATGTTCGGATGGCTGGTTATGTGGATCACCGGACTCCTGACAATGATTTTGGCAAACGGTAATGCGGAAAAGTACACTCATGAGGATCTCAGTGAACTTAACACAATTCTTGTGGTTTTACTTATCACAGTGTCTGTAATTGCTTATATAGACAAGTATGTAAAAGTATTCTTTACGGATGCAAAGATTAAGGATGCCGAGGATGTCGCAATGCTCAAGATTGAGAATTTCGGCGAAATGATGAAGAGCCACGGATTTGATCGTGCGGTATATTTCGGAATCCTTGTTAAGAGATTTATTCCGGTTCAGCTTGTTTCAGCCGCTTGCATTATGGCTGTCGGCGCATTTGATATTATCATAATGAAAAATGCATTGATCTTCACAGGTATCGTGATAGTGGTTCCTGAAGTGATCTTCGCTGTAAGATATCTCGTGACATCGTATGTATGTACTCACAAAGTGGGAATACTGTTTAACATATTTATCGGTCTGGTAAACGGAATCTTATCATTTGCGAGAATCTTCTCCGTAGGATGCGCATTTATACTTCTTTGCTTCCTGGCACTTTCACTTACGGGTATTTCAAAGCAGTTATCGGGATTTGATTCAAATGATGTAGTTCGCTTCACATCGGGAACGGGATTTATCCTCGGAGCACTTATCATAGCTGTTCTTATTCTCAGCGAGATGATCACCGATACAGATAAAGAGATGATCTTTATGAGAGGGGCAAAAAACAGAAAGTATGTTGTTGCAGTGGTTGCTGCCCTGACTGTAGGTTTATTCATAGCATTTAATTACTTCACTCTTCACAACAACGTAAAGCTTACAGAGAATACCATTACAGTAAGCGAAGGCGGTAAGACAAAGGAATACTCTATCGACGACATCACAGCTTACGAAGTATACGGTTCAGACGGAATCAAGATGAAGGTTACATTCACAGACGGATGTGTAACAGATATATTCAGAAACAGCACAGACGAGACCGACGGCTGGTCATCACGTTACTACAGCGATTACAACTATGCGGCAGAACTTGCCGAGAAGCTTTCGGACCGCGGCGTAAGAGGTACATTAGGCGACTTACATGACCTGGACGAAACAGTACAGGGCCTCGATCAGCAGTGCATCGACGGCTACAACAAACTCATGGCAATAGTTGCAAACTAAAAAAAATGAAACAGGGGGGACGGAGGTTGAATAGTCATTTTGACTATTCAACCTCCGTCCCCCCTGTTTCATTTTAACGGTAATTATGGTACTATTAGACCATATTTTTTATGTAATGGGGAAGGGCAGTTCCAAAATGGAAAAAAAGGTTAAAAAGAAGAAAAACAAGGCGGTTAAGTGGGTCATCGTGATCGTGGTTTTACTGGTGGTTATAGGCGGCGGAATCGGTGCCTGCATGCACTTTGTGACGAATGCCATGACCGCGGCTCCGGCGGCTGCATCGGCGCAGGAATACGTGATGCACGATATGTCGGATTATATCGTAACGGACGGTGTGGTTGTAAGTAAGAACATCGATATAGTTGCCACAAGTCTTCCTTATCCTGTTAAGGCGATAAATGTAGAACTGGGCGACAGCGTTAAGAAGGGTGATGTAATCTGCGAGATAGATACCACTGAAATAGATAAGAACATAAGCAAGCTGGAGGAGCAGGCATCGGATTCCGACAGGCTTCAGGCTAAGCAGATCGAGATGTCGAATCATTCGCTTCAGAGTGCAAGCAGATCCCAGAATGCTTCCATCGCAGCAGCTGCCAAGGCAGTTGAAAATGCGAGAAGGGCCTATAACAATGCGGTTAAGGGTAAAGATGCCCTTGAGTCAGTATATAACTTAGCACTTGAAGAGTACGAACAGGCAGAAGCCGAATATAAGGAACTTGTAAAGCAGGCTGAACTTGCATCCCCATCGGACGCTGCTACAGCGCTTGAAGTTGAGATAATGAAGGCCAGAGCAAATCTTGAAGAGCTTGGTGCGACAGTATCCGAATACGCCTCCAGCATAGGTGCCATCGACCAGTTGAAGGCGGCTTACGACACAGCTATAGATCAGTACAACGAGCTCGTAGCCCAGAGCGGCGACGGTATTCAGAGTGCCCGCGACCAGCTTGATCTTCAGCAGATCCAGGCCGGCGCATATTCGGAAATGGCAGCCATGCTTGCGGCAGCATACGAGGAAAGAGGCGACAGCATAATCATTGCAGAGCAGGACGGCCTCGTAACAAGCATAAATGCAGTGGAAGGTATGCCTGTATCACAGGGAAGCATCATGCAGCTTGAGGATGACAAGAATCTCAGGATCGAAGTTACCATCAAGGAGAAGGATATTCCTAAGATTATGGAAGGTCAGGAGGTCAACATTACCTCCGATACAATAGCTGATATCAGTGCCAAGGGCGTTGTGGCAAAGGTATACCGCTTTAAGGCCAACAAGGTTGCGGCTGCGGGCGGAACGGATTATTCGAGCCAGACATCTGTGGAAGCAACATACAGAGCCATCATTGATGTTACCGAGAATAACGGCCTGATGTTGGGAATGACAGCAAGGGTCGAGATAGTTGTAGACGATATAGGGGACAAAATGTCTGTTCCTTATACAAGCATAATTGAAGAAGGAAATAAGAAGTACGTTTATGTAGCAAAGCCGGCGGCTGAACCGGGACATTACAATCCCGTAAAGACAGAGGTTCAGACCGGACTGAACGGAGTTTACTACACAGAGGTCACATCGGGACTTGAGTCAAGGGATATAGTCATAACATATCCGGAGGAAGTTACCGAGGGCGTCAGCATTACCGTTATGGTGAAGAAGAATGACGAGGACAAAGATTCGTCCGAGGATGAATCGGAGGATGAAGAGTAGATACCGTTATCACAGAGGCAGAACATGAACGTAATTGATATGCGAAATATAAATAAGAATTATTATGAGGGACAGGAAAATGAGCTCCACATCCTTCACGATGTCTGCATGACTGTGGCTGAAGGAGAGTTCGTTGCGCTGGTAGGCGAGTCCGGTTCGGGAAAAAGTACCATGATGAATATCATGGGCGCCCTGGACAGGCCGTCATCGGGAGAGTATTACTTCAACGGAAATGACATTTCCACTCTGGACGATGAGGAACTCAGCGAGATACGAAACAACGAGATAGGATTTGTATTTCAGAATTCCTGCATGATCCCTCGTATCACAGCCCTTGAAAATGTAGAGGTCCCTCTCATGTACGGCGGCGTTTCCCGAAAGAAGAGAAGGGAAAGAGCCATGGAACTTCTGGAAATGATGGGCATGTCCGACCGTTACGACCATATGTCCAACGAGCTTTCGGGAGGACAGAACCAGCGAGTGGCCATAGCAAGAGCCCTTGCCTGTGACCCGTCCATTATACTGGCGGACGAACCTACGGGAGCGCTGGATTCGAAAACAGGTCATCTTATCATGGATATATTCCACAGGCTTCACAAGGAGCAGGGTAAGACCATAGTTCTTATCACCCATAGCCGTGAGCTTGCTGCCGAGACGGAAAGGATCATAACCATCAGCGACGGCCGGATCATTTCCGACAAGGAGAATAAGGACTACGGCAAGTCAGTGGGAGGTGTGCAGTATGAATTTTAGAGAAAATCTGCGCCTCGCATTTTCCTGCGTAAAAGCCAACAAGATGCGTTCGGTGCTTACCATGCTGGGAATCATCATCGGAATCAGCGCGGTGATCACCATTTCCACCATAGGAACTTCCCTTAAGCAGTCCATAGCCAAGTCCCTGAACGACCTGGCGGGAGTTAATACGCTTTACGCCTATATCTGGTTTACCGGAGAAGATTACGATTACAGAAACAGACCGGGAGTTACGCTGGATATTCTGGATGAGTACTACAACGAGTTCAGCGATGATGTAAATGAAGTGGCGGCCGAAATGTATCTGGATGAGGGCAAATACGATAACGGAAGAATGGAAGTGCAGTACGAAGTTACCGGAGAGAGCGGCGGCGTTGTAAAGACTTACGGTGCGGATATCATTCAGGGAAGAGACATTACCATTGATGACAGCCACGAAGGCAGATGTGTCGGTGTAGTATCGGATCTTTTCGTAAAATATGCGCTGGAAGGAAGAAATCCTATCGGCGAAAAAGTTACGCTCTGTACAAACTACGGATTGAAACTTGAGTTCTATATCATCGGAGTTTACGAATTCAATATAACCAAGATGGGTTCCAGAGCAGATCAGGGTAAAGCGGAAAAAGACATATCGACCCCGATTTATGTTCCGCTGGAATATGTGTTTGATGCGGCGGGGACTCCGAGAAGCGAAAGAGAAGTATATTTCTTTAATA
>CACZHN010000059.1 GCA_902780985.1 uncultured Lachnospiraceae bacterium
AATCCATATGTAGCAAAAGTAGCTGTGTAAAAAGCAGTATTGGTGTTATGGACGCACCCTGAATCTACGGAGCGAAAGCTCCGCACATCAGATGCTCTGGCAATTCAATTGCCGAGTAGTTCACATATTGAGATCGACGGCGAGAAGAAGCCGTTCAAGATCAAGGTAGATTGCGGAAAGGGAGTGTACTGGAAGATTGGCAAGTAAGTTAGTAAAGATCATATTGGTGGGGATCCTTTCCCTGCTGTGTTTCACGGGATGTATAAGGCACGAGGCTACGGTGGAATTCAGACTCGACGGCAAGGCCGACATCACCATGCTTTACGCCACTGTATTTGAAGATAAGGAACTGGCACAGGAGGCTAACGATAAGACTATAGAGCAGCTGACGGAACTGGGCTGGGAATGCAAGGAATATGAGCAGGATAATTTCCTGGGCTACGAGATCACGAAGAAGGGCGTAGATGTCGAGAATCTGGCACATGTATTCGACGGTTCGGAGGAACTGACGGAAATGAGTGCCGAAGGATTTACGGTCACAAAGGACGGCAACAACTACGTTGTGGACTGGGATCTCATAGATGAGGAAACTCATGAGCAGATGCAGCAGTATGCCGGTATGTTCGAGGGAAGCGGAGGAAGTCTCAAAATCACCATGAAGTTCCCGAACAAGCCGAAGGAGCATAATGCAACGGAAGTCACAGACGGCGGAAAGACTCTTACCTGGAATCTTTTCAAAATGGATCCGGGAGAGAACGCACATGTGGAATTCACGCTTTCCAAGATGGGACTTATCATCAAGCTTGTATGCATTATAGCGGCAGTGATACTTGCGGTAGTTGTAGCAATCATGGTTTTGAAAAAGCTTGGAAAGAAGAAGGCGCAGGTGGAAGCTGCACAGACATACGAAAACGATAATAACGACATACAATAAACTATACAGGACAGGATCCTTTGACAGGGCACCTGTCCTTTTTTTGTCCGCCGGACGCATCGGTCACGTGAGAAAACGTTGATTTTACGGCATTTCTGTAATATCATTATGCGGTAAAAACTAAATTTAAAGGACAGAAATTATGGAAACACAAAAGAGAGAGAGCTTCAGGAGCAGGCTCGGATTTATCCTTGTCAGCGCAGGCTGTGCGATAGGAATCGGAAATGTATGGAAATTCCCATACGTAGCAGGACAGAACGGCGGTGCAATCTTCGTACTGATCTATCTGGCATTTCTCGTACTCATGGGCATCCCGGTACTTACCATGGAACTGAGTATGGGACGTGCAGGAAAAAGCACCATCGTCGAAGCGTATAAGAATCTTGAAAAGAAGGGTTCCAAATGGCACATCCACGGATGGTTCTGCATCGCGGGCTGCTACCTTCTTATGATGTACTACACAACAGTTGCGGGCTGGATGCTTGCATACTTCTGGAAATTCCTGACAGGCGAATTCACCGGCCTCACCGCAGACGACGTTGGCGGAGTATTCGGCGCCATGCTTGACAGCCCGAAGGAAATGGGTACATTTATGGCAATCACCGTTTTAGTCGGATTCCTTGTACTGGTCTTCGGCGTAAAGAACGGCCTGGAGCGAGTAAATAAATTCATGATGATCGGACTTCTGGTCCTCATCGGAGTTCTCGTAGTAAACAGCTTTACCCTGAAAAATGCGGGAGAGGGCATCAAGTTCTACCTTCTTCCTAATCTGGAAAATGTACAGCATGTCGGAATCTATAAGGTTATCACAGCTGCCATGAACCAGGCATTCTTCACACTGAGTATCGGTATCGCTTCAATGGAAGTATTCGGAAGCTACATGTCGGACGACAACACCATCACCGGCGAGGCAGTAAAGATCTGCAGCCTGGATACATTTGTTGCACTGGCATCGGGACTTATCATTTTTCCGGCATGCTTCTCATTCGGAATCGAGCCGTCGGAAGGCCCGTCACTTATCTTCGTGACACTTCCTTGCGTATTCCTGAACATGACAGGCGGCAGGATCTGGGGAGCACTGTTCTTCCTGTTCATGACATTTGCCAGCTTCTCAACGGTTACCGCCGTATTCGAGAACCTCGTCGGTTCATCCATGGATAACTTCAAATGGAGCCGTGCAAAGTCGGTTCTCATCAACTGCCTCTTCATGCTTGCTGCCAGCGTGCCTTGCGTGCTGGGTTACAATGTATGGAAGAACGTTCACCTTATCGGCGGAAGAGATATCCTGGACAGCGAGGACTTCATCGTAAGCAACCTGCTTCTTCCAATCGGTGCGCTGATATTCCTGATATTCTGCGTAACGAAGTACGGATGGGGCGCAGATAAGTTCCTTGAAGAGACCAATAAAGGTCAGGGAATGAAAATGCATCCGAAGCTTATAGCTTATTTCAAGTATGTTCTGCCGATCCTGATACTGGTAATCCTTATCAGCGGCTTGATCAAATAAAATGAAACAAACAAAGGAGCTGGAAAAGTATTTATGAAAAAGAAGTTTTATGCAGTGGGGGCTGCAGTAGCAATGATGTTAATGATGACCGCATGCGGTGACAAGGCTGAAGATACACAGGCCACAACCGCGCAGGTTACCGAAGCCACAACCGAGGCTGTGACTGAGGATGTGTCCTCAACCGGAAACGCTTCCGCAACAGACAGCGCGGGCCCTGTAGATATCGGAGAGTTCGACGGTCTGAAATATATAAATGAAGATGCCGGTTTTATGATCGACCTTCCTGAAGACTGGGAAGTTGCACCGATAGAAAAACTTGCAAGCTCAAACGAAATGGCCGAATCCGATTACAATGCAGCAAATATAAACAGATATATAAAGACCACGGGTTCTGCAGAAATCTATTCCGCAAAGCATAAGAAAGAAGACGGCGACTATCAGATGATCATGATGGTTGTCCATGACGGAAATGAACTCCACACCGACTTCCTCGAAGATGATGATATCGATGCTCAGATGGAATGGCTCAAGGATATGTTTATTGCCATGGATAATGAACTTAATGATGTTGAGGTTAAAGTCATCAAGCTCGCCGGCGAAGATATAATCGCCATCGACTTTAATAAGAACAGAGATGAGAGTTCCAACGGCCTTCTCTATACCAGAGATATTTATATGGAAAGAGACGGTTACACCTATGCCATCTATATATTCGACCCGGCACAGGAAGGCATCGAAGAGATGACAGGATACTTTAAGCCGTTAGACTAATTCGTAATTCAGATAAACTTGAAATTCAATTGCGCGTCCGCTATTGGGCGCGCTTTTCCGTTTGCGACAAAAATAAATCCGTTTGCAACACATTTTTATCCCGAAAATAAACTTTGTTGTATGCTCGATTTGTAAGAAAACAAAGGAGGGATATGATATGACAATTGGTGCAATCGTGGGTTTATCAATTTTGTCACTGTTGGTAATTTTATGTGTGATCGGAATCGGCGCATACTGTAAGAAAGCCATCGTTCCGTGCGTGATCGTCGGTGTGCTGATCCTCGGAGTTTCATGGGGAATCGCAGCCTGGTACTTCAGCAGTACCGAAGCCGGAAAGCGTGCCATAAAGACACAGCAGAGCAATCTCGGCGGCGGAATCGAGCGTAAGATTACCGTTTATGACGTTCAGGGCGACATGATCGCAGAATACGAAGGCAAATTCGACATAGAGTACGACGATGACAGAATCCTCTTCGATGACGAGCAGGGCCTGAGACATATAATTTATTATCCAACAGGAAATGTAATCATTGACGAGATCCGGCATTAAGGTAAAAAAGGTCGAGAAATATCACCTCGTGCAATTGTATCCTATACTCAGAAAGGAGAGAGATTCTTATGAGTATTAGAGAGATTACAACAGGAAAAAGCGGCGCGGGTGTATACGAGATTGATAACAGTCTCATCGTAAAGCACATAAAGCGGAACACGGTGGATAAAGAGAAGTACGATACTTACTCGAGAGAAGCGTTATTCTACATGAGTAAAACAGAAGCTTTTAAGGCTGACTCGGGCAACTCTGACTACTGCGGTTATCTTCCGGAAATCCTTTGTGCTAACGTAACAGATGAGGAAATAGTGATTTTAATGAGGAAGTATGCAGTTTTGGAAAAGGCTGATATACTTCCTTTTTCTTATGAAACGCTGGACAGTATCGCTTATTCACTAGCTTTGGTTCATTCGGATGAGATACCGGAGTTTCTAAGGGAAGAGGCTTGTCATTCAGCGAAAGTGTGTGATGGAAAGAAGAGTGAGAATGGTCTGTCAGATGACGAGATTAAGTCATGTCTTGATGGCTGGATGAGTATACTGGATGAGCATCCCGGTCGTTTTGACAAGAATATTGTTTTGAAAGCGGCTGAGAATTTTAAAGATATCTTTATCTGGCACGAGACGGAAGAGAAGACTCTCATCCACGGAGATTTTCATAGAGAAAACCTTTTATGGTCGGATTTTTCATCCGAGACAGAGCTTTCTCCAATTGGGCGACACACTGGTGTTTTACTAAAATCACGAAATAACCACTTAAAACGTGATTTAAGCAAAATACAGAGTTGCAGGATTTGCGACTGGCAATCCGTAAAGATCGGCGGCCCTTCCGAAGACATCAGTTTCTTCTTCAGTCGCCTAAGGGGAGAAGGGATTCAAGATGAATCCGGCGTCCTACAAAGATTCCTCGAAAGCTATATCCGCCACAGCGAATCCCTCACAGGAAAGCGCCTTGATCTGCAGACCTTGAGGAAGCACATAGCCGCCTCAAACTTCATAACAACCTTCAGATTCTGGCATTATTTCCTGCATGGAGCCGATGAAGCTACGGTCGAAAACATTTTAAATTATCTTTTAATGTAACTTTAATTTCCGTTAAAAGACCATTTAATCTGACAGGGTTATATTATACCCATCAAAAGCAATTGGAGGAAATTATTATGGAAGAGTTCGCAAAGGTTGAGAAGTTAGTAGAGATCACAGGAGCATCATACGAGGATGCAAGAAACGCACTTAAGGCATGCGACGGTGAGATGGTTGATTCAATGGTATATCTTGAGAAGCTCGGAAAGGTTACAAAGAACGTTTCCGGAAACAAGGTTGATCCGAGATTCGCACCTATCTCAGAAGCAGAGATCGCAGCTGCAGCAGCAAGAAAGGAAGCTGAGAGAGCAGCTCGAAGAGAAAGATGTGAGAAAAGAAGAGGAGCAGTTAGTGAGTTCGTTAGAAAGACTATGAGATTCCTTACACATAACAAGATAACAATAGCAAAGGACGGTCAGGAATTCGCAAGTATTCCTCTTCTTGTAGCAATAATCATCTGCAGCATTTCAGTTGGATTCGTACTTGTAGCAGCATTCGTATCAATGATGTTCGGATATGAGTACTCATTCACAGGCGAGTCAAACCTTGAGGCAGCTAACAAGGTTCTTGCACAGGCCGGATCAACAGCAGGTCAGGTAAAGGCTGAGTACGATAGATTATAAGATACAAAAATGCCTGTCACAGTGATCAAATTCACCGTGACAGGCATTCTTTTTATGAATCGAATCTTCTCGGAGCCACAATATCCTTCAGTTCCAATATCGACATTATTGCCTTCTGGTAAGTGGATATCATGCCATCAATATCCTTCTCCGGATATTCCGGCGCGAAATGCGGCTTTGAGCGGCTGAATGTACCTGAGGATACATTTTTATAATGACCGTTCTGCAGGGTGACTGTCATAACATCGCCCTTTATGCAGATACAGAAGTTATGTAATTTTTTAAGTTCCAGCAGTCTCTCAATCATAACAGGAGTGAGATAGTAGAAAGCTTCCTCGCCGTAGGTTGCTACGGTATCAAAGTTCGAAGCAAACTCAACACTCTCTGTATCGATGATATCGTTGCTCTTTATATGCTTATACTGATTCTTTTCTTTTTCGCCGCCCAGAAGAGTTTCCTTGGTATGGGTGCTCATTATATTTATGCTTCCCTGGAAGGTATGTTCCATACGGAACTTGAAGACAAGACCGTCGAAGTAAGTTGTTTCATGAGTCTCATTGTCCGAATCTTTCCATTCGTAGTAAACCTTGTAACCCATAAACTCGAAGGCATCAGGATTTGCCTTATTCATCCAGTCATATGTACAGCTTGAATAAGTGTAACTGCTGCAGCGGCCTTTTGTAGGTATGATAAGATGAGCTTCCACAAGCGCATCATCATAATTTACCTGGTTATCTACAAGATCTCTCGGATCATCCCAGAAGTTTAAAAACAGCTTTTCATCAATTGTCTGCAGTGTCGGCTGAACGATCCTTGTCTTAAAATCGTATTGCTTATATTCGGGAGTTCTGCTGGACATATACTTGAGAAGAAAAACAATAAAGATAACAAAGGCTATCATTCCGAGATAAGGTCCGATAAAAGCTATAAGCGGCAGAAGCAGAATAACGATGACAACTGCGGCAATCTTTGCATTTTTACCGGAGATTAGCTGCGGTGTAGCTCTTGCGTTCGGATCGTCGGGATCGAGTCCCTGACGCTCAAGCATTTCCCTACGCCTCGTAATAAAACTTTTGAATAAACGCTTCGGAGCGATAGAAGCGAAGTGCTGATACTCCTGCATTACGTAGTTTTTCCGCCCCTGATCAACCCAGTTGTTGTAAAGCTTATCCCTTAAAACACTACCCATATGGCACTATCCCCTTTCAAACCATAAATACCCAAGTGATCACCAAATTTAATTATAAAATATTTGCTAAAAGCTGTCAAAATGGTACTCGGGGACCGAGTTCAAACCTCCATCCCCGAGTACCACCTTTAATCTAAATTTAATTTTCGATTAAAGACCATTTAACTCAGGTCTTCTATACTGCACGTGTATGGTAAACAGATTGTGAGGAAACAAGATATGTTAGATATTTTGATCGTTGAAGATAATAAGGAAATTGGAAGTCTGCTTCAGGCGTTTCTTCAAAAGGAGAATTATGTGGTGTCGCTGGCAGACAGCGGAGATAAGGCGCTGGATCTTTTTGAGAAATACGGGGCGAAGCTGGTGATACTGGATATCATGCTGCCTGGATTGGACGGCTTTTCGGTTTGTTCGAAGATAAGAGAGACCAGCAATGCGCATATTCTGGTGGCCAGTGCCAAGACGGAAAAGGAAGATAAGCTTAAGGGGCTGAATCTCGGGGCGGATGACTATATAGAGAAGCCTTATGACATAGATATACTTACAGCGAAGATTAACGGAATATTTAAGAGAAAATATGCACAGGAGATCATTGTGGAAGGCGGACTGAGACTTAATACTGTAACCCAGACTCTTTCGGTAGACGGAAGAGATGTGGTTGTGACATCGAAGGAATTCGAACTTCTGAAAACACTTATAGAGAATAAGGGAGTTACCATGAAGAAGGAATACCTCTTCAGTAACATTTGGGGCAGCGACAGCGAGTCTGAGATCCAGACCCTTACAGTCCATATCAAATGGCTCAGAGAAAAGATCGAGAAGGATCCGAAGAAGCCGGAGCACATCCTTACAGTATGGGGCGTAGGTTACCGCTTCGAGTAACTCGGTCAATAGCAAAACATGGGGAAGTTTAGAAAGGACAAACATCATATGAGTTCATATAAAAGAGTTGTATTGATCTTAATCATAATTGAAGCCCTTATCATTCTTATATTCAATCTTATATTCGGAGAAACCGCATCTTCCGAAAACCGTTATTACCGTGTAGATGCGGAGAGAGTGGTAAGAGAACTGGAAGCGGATCCTGAGCTGCGGAGATTTCCGGAGTCCATGGATCTCGCAGCTTACTCCAGTATTATAAGAGTAAGCAGATTCGACGCAGACGAAGCATGCAATAACGATTATGTAGTTGAAACAGTAGAAGGAACAGAGTACCGCATAGAGTACCGCGTAGAACACAGCAATAAGCCGGTTATCCTGATGAATCTGGGACTGGCTGTTTTTTTCGTTATAACGATATTTGTATTCATATATGTGGGCAGGAAGGTTATAAAACCATTTAATCAGATTTCCAACATGACGGTGGATCTGGCCAAGGGAAATCTCACTAACCCCGTAAAGGAAGAAAAGAGCCGCTTCCTAGGTAAGTTCCTCTGGGGCGTGGACATGCTCCGTGAAAAGCTGGAGGATTCAAAGTCCAAGAACCTGAAGTACCAGAAGGAGAAGAAGACGCTGCTTCTTTCCATGTCCCACGATATAAAAACACCTCTTTCCGCAATACAGTTATATACCAAGGCTCTTGCCGGGGGCATTTATAACACGGAAGAAGAAAGAGAGGCGGCATATAAGGGAATCCTTATAAAGACCAAGGAAATCAGTAATTACGTGGACGAGATCCACAGGATTTCCCGAGAAGAGTTCATGGAGTTTGACATCGACGTGGGAGAGTACTACATGTTCGATGCCATAAAGGTCATAGAAGTCTATTACAAGGATAGGCTCAGCGTTATCCATACGCCTTTCACTATCGAACCCCATGAGAACTGCCTCCTTAAGGTGGACAGAGACAGACTGGTGGAAGCGATTCAGAATCTTATGGAAAATGCAATCAAGTACGGCGACGGTAAAGGCATTTCCATCAGCTTCGCCGACGAAGAAAACTGCAAGCTTATCACTGTAACAAATACAGGCTGCACTCTGGATAAGAGCGAGATGGCAAGCATTTTCGATTCATTTTACAGAGGAAGCAATACGGATAACATCGGAGGCAACGGCCTCGGTCTTTACATTGTAAAGCAGTTGATGACAAAGATGGGCGGGGATGCATTTGCGGAGATAAACGGGGATACATTTAAGGCAACCCTGGTCTGCCAGATGGCGTAAACACAGGTTTTCGCAAATAAAAATCGCACTTAATGATTGTTTAATAAATTATCCTGTATCATGCATTTACAGATAACAAATGCATTAGCAGGAAGGAGCAGGAAAATGTTTTTTAAGATTTTAAAGAAGGATCTGAAGAGAAGCAAGACCATGAATATCATCCTCTTTCTCTTTATCATCCTTGCAACTGTTTTCGTATCAAGCGGCCTCAGCAATCTGTTGTCCGTAATAAACGGAATGGATTATTTCGTAGATCAGGCGGTGGGTGACAAGTCGGATTATGTGGTTCTTGCACCTTTGGGAGACAGTGAAGATAAGACCGATAAGATACTGAAGGAATCAAAAGCCATAAAGTCTTATGACAAGGACCGATTCTATTTATACACCGATGAGGTGTTTGACAGCGAAGGTAAGAAGATAATGGGCGATAATGCACTGTATGTTGCATCACCGAAGACTACATTTATCAAACTCTTTGACAGTAACAATAAAGAGGTCACAGAAGTAAAGAAGGGACATATCTATCTCTCGGTTAAGTTTCTTACGGAATGCGACCTGAAACAGGGAGATAAGATAAAGCTTTTACAGGATAAAGAAGAAAAGGAATACATCATTGACGGCGGAGTCAAGGATGCTGTCATGGGATCAAGCATCACAGGCGTATACAGAGTTGTTATGAGTGATGAGGACGCCGAGGAGTTGAATAATACCGAAGATGCCGATAAGCATCAGAGCCAGGTCATTTACATCGAAACGGATGATATAAAAAGTGTTTCGCAGGATATATCAAATATTGAAGGCGCAAATACATTCTCGGGATCGCTTATCGTTATAACCCGTATGTTGGATATCATGATTGCATTTATCATTGTTATCCTCAGTATATGCCTCATACTCGTTTCCTTCGTTATCCTGAGATTCTCGATAGGATTTACGATCCAGGATGATTTCCGCGAGATAGGCGTCATGAAGGCTTTAGGCATCAGAAACTTCAAGATCAGAAGCCTGTATCTTGTAAAATACACGGCACTCACTCTTGTAGGCACCGTGATAGGCTGCATCATAAGTATTCCGTTCGGAAATATGCTCATGGACAGCGTTACGGAAAGCCTGATGCTGGGCAATACATACGGAGAACTGATAAATGTATTCGGTGCCGTTCTCGTATTCGCAGTTATCCTGTGGCTTGCATTTATCTCAACAGGCAAGGTAAAAAAGATGACACCTGTGGATGCTATAAGAAGCGGTGAAACAGGTGAGAGATTCAAGAAAAAGCGCGGTAAGCGCATAAGTAAGAGTCATGCCAAGAACTACGCATATATGGCATGGAACGATATTCTCAGCAGTCCTAAGAGATATCTGAATATCGTGATATCTTTCGGAGTATGTACTTTATTCCTTCTCATCATGTCGAACTTTACCGCGACTCTCGACAGTAATGCATTTATAGATACATTTTCGATAAGAGGCGATCTCTATATGTCCGGCGAGCATAGTCAGGTTCTGGATGTACAGGAGCTTATCGATAAGTACAGCGATGTTCCGGGAATCGATAAGCTGAAGGATATGGAACATATAGGTATTGACACTTTAATGGACTACGATAACGGAAAAGAGATTTACGAAGATTATCTGAACCTCATGGAAGATAAACTTGCGGAAGAGGGTATGCCGGCTAAGATTTGTACAGATGCGGTATTAGTATATAAATTTAGGTTTAAAGGTGAGGAATATCCATACGCCTTCATACAGACTATCGGAGAAAAGGGCAGTGAATATCCGATGATCGAGGGAACCGCACCGCAGAATAAAAATGAAGTTGCCGTTACGGTAGGAACATCCGAGAACTATGACATAAAGATCGGCGATACCATTGAGGTGATAGCAGGGGATCATACGGAAAAATGTACTGTTACCGGTATCTTCCAGAGCATGAACAACATGGGAAGCCTGATAAGAATAAAAGAAGATTTCCATTCGGAAATAGCGCTTACTTCAGGCTGGGTATGCAATATCATTTCCTTCACGGATAATCCGACTCAGGAGGAGATCGAAGCAAGAAGAGTAAGACTGGATGAGATATTTACACCGGATAAGATACAGAATCAGAGAGATTTCTCTGTCGGAAATATGGGAGCCCTGGATGCCATGAAGGCCGTAGAGCTTCTGCTTATGGCAATCACCATCATCGTAGTAATCCTTGTAACGGTAATGATGGAGCGCAGCTTCATCGCAAAGGAAAACAAGCAGATAGCAATTCTTAAGGCTGTGGGCTTCAGAGACAGAGATGTTATTAAATGGCAGGTTACAAGATTCGGAATCCTCGCAGTGGTAGCGGTGGTGTTCGCGATAGTAGTTTCAATTCCGCTTACCGACTTCACCGGAAATGCAATCTTCAAGAGCATGGGAGCGGCCGCAATCAAATATGTCCACAGCGTGGAGAGTTTACTTAAATACCCTGTGATCATCGTAGGAGTAACACTCCTCATTACCTGGATCACATCACTTTATACAGGAACAGTTAAGGCGAGAGATACAGCTTCAATAGAGTAGTTGAGTTTGAGAGTTGAGAAATAGATTGAATGAATTAAAGGAGATATAGATATGGCAACAGTGCTTGAAGTTAAGGATTTGTGCAAAACATATGTAACTGATAAAAGACAGAACAACGTGCTGAAGAACGTAAGTTTTTCGGTAGAGGAAGGAGAGATGGTCGCTATCATGGGACCATCCGCTTCCGGAAAATCCACACTGCTTTACAGTGTATCGGGAATGGACCAGGCAACAAGCGGTAAGGTCCTCTTCAATAACAAAGACATCACTAAGATGAAGAAGAACGAGCTTTCCGATGTAAGACTGGATGAAATGGGCTTCATCTTCCAGCAGATGTTCATGATGAAGAACCTGACAATCCTTGATAACATCCTTCTTCCGGGCCTTCAGAGCAAGAAGCTCAAGAGATCCAGAAGAGAAGTAACAGAGTACGGCGAAACACTTATGCGTAAGCTAGGCATCATCGATGCCGCCGACAATGACATCAACGAAGTATCCGGCGGTCAGCTCCAGAGAGCCTGCATCTGCCGCAGCCTCATCAATAAGCCGAAGCTTCTCTTCGCCGATGAGCCGACAGGAGCCCTGAACCGCGCTAGAAGGAACCACCATCATGATGGTAACCCATGACTCAAAGGTAGCAGCCAAGTGCTCCCGAGTTCTCTACATCGTCGACGGCAACATCGAAGGCGAGTTCTACAACGATTTAGACAAGTCCGATAAAGATCGCGAGCGTATACTCAATAACTGGCTCATGGATCTCGGCTGGTAAAATGGCACACGGGGACGGAGGTCGAGTATTCATTTTGAATACTCGACCTCCGTCCCCAAGTATTCAAAACACGTCACTGATTTGATATAATGAAGGCAGTTACTCGGAAGTATATGTGAGGTAAGAGTTATGTCTTGGGGAACTGCCTTATTAATATCATTGGGATGGATCGTCGGAACCATTGTCATATATATAATTGCGGACCGGCTGGATAAGGTTTTGCACTTTCAGGATCACAAAGGCTGGAGTGATCTGGGAAGATGGATCATAAATGCATTCATAACCGTTGTTCCGCCGATTTGCTTCCTGCTTGCAACTTTTCTTATAAAGCTGAAAGCGTTCAGCAATGTCGCTTTCTTTGCGGTTATTGCAATGATAGTACTGAGCCTTCCGGCCTTTTGTCTCGGCATAATGATTCTTAATCCGCCGAATCGAATGGCCGCATACTGCATGGCGAAGACAGAAGATTACGAGAAATTCCGCGAAAATTATCTGGCTGAATTCAGAGTCCGATTGAGGCGCAACGATGTGACCGAGCATGAAGTCATCGCAAACTACATAGAGTATCAGCTCAACCGGATTCCCAAGAAGCTGAAGTTCGCTTTCAAATATACAAGCCTTGATAAGAAGACCGCATATATAAATGCAGTTATGAAATGTAATCAGGACCATTTTCATGAAATCATCGGTTGGGAGATAGTTGAAAACAGCGATAACAGCTTATGGCTGGAGAAATTCCTCCTGATCGATTACGATGACGGAGATATCTCACAGCTTTCGGTATATTATAAGCTGAGCCATGATAAGAGACTGGCCAATTATAGTACAAGGGTAAACAAAGAACTTCTAAGCAGAAGGAAAATGTAACACTGCTGTCCAATTTTGCTGATGAGAAGATTATGGGACACCTCTTTCGGTAGAATGAGATCAAGAAATTCATGAACAGACCGCAAAGGGGGAAGAAAAATGGAACGAGTTGACAATATACTTTATAAAATCCATAAGACAAGTTATTTCTTTACAGTAGGTGCTTTCACTTCATACGGAGCAGCTGCATTATTATACGGCATCATCGTATGTACCGTTTTTGTTATCGGAGCTTATGCCGAATCTCCGATGCTTATGATCATCGGGCTCTCCGGACCATTCTTTGAAGCTAAAGCTATTGTTGAAGTATATAAAGAGGGCAAAAGACTCGTAAGAAAACACAAAAACATGGAACAGATGAGTATATATGAAAGAAATGATGTATATACTTATGAGAGATATGCAGCATAATTCAAACAATCCATATTTCTGCTAAATCACGAAATAACCACTTAAAACGTGATTTAAGAAAAACATTATAGGACTGTAAGGAAATAAAGAAGACAGCAACTGAAATTATGAGAGGGGGGTGCGGTAAGATTACCGTTGTCCAGCTCGTTTTGACTATACCTAATCCCATTGATTTCATCAAGAATTATGATAAAATTGGTATATAATTTTATTCCAGTTTTATCAATAAGGGGATTGAAGAGTGAAAGTTTTTCTGTAAATAAGATATCCTAAGATAATTGACGAGCTGTATGGCGGTAAGATTACCGTTGTCCAGCTCGTTTTGACTATACCTAATCCC
>CACZHN010000060.1 GCA_902780985.1 uncultured Lachnospiraceae bacterium
TTTCTGATCCTCACGCATTTCCTGAAGACAATTTGTAAGATCATCAATGTACTTTACGTCCAGATCGGTGGGATTCGTATCCACATCAACCAGTTTTTCCAGAAGGTTGTTGAATTTCTGAACCAACGTATCTCCTTCAAGAATAAGCTTCTTCAGATAAACAGGATCCGGATTAGTCACATAATCATATGAATCCATGTATGCCGCAGCGCTTTCCAGATTCGACTCTGCCTGCTCGAGAATCTTCTCATAAAGATCCTGCATACTGTCGGGAGTCGTCTTCATAAACTCCTCTCTCGACTTAATACTGTCATACTGTTTTTCCAGTTCCTCAACCTCTTTGTCGAACCGGCCTTTATGATTACTCTCTCTGATGGTTTTTCTTCTGGATACCTGCCTTTCTCCCGCAAGCACATGCATATTCGCAAAGATCGTATATACAAGCCACAGAACCGATGCCGCAATTCCTACCGCCATAAGATCCGTAAAAAATATCAGCAGTATGCAAAGCAGGAACATGACCAAGCTGAGCGCATTGACCTTTATGAAATTCTTACTCCTATCATCCATAGCATCCTCGTCCCGAAAAAATATCGCGGAAGTCTCCAAGTACCGTAATCTTGTATATTATATCATTATTTACAAAAAAATAAAATGGAACAGGGGGACCTCCGTCCCCCTGTTCCATTTAACCCCAGACTTCTTCTGCGATTTCCTTTACGAGTTTAAGTTTAGCCCACTGCTCTTCTTCAGTAAGCTTGTTTCCGATCTCACATGATGCGAATCCGCACTGTGGGCTGAGATACAAACGATCAAGAGGAACATACTTTGCTGCCTCGTTGATCCTTGCGATTACTTCAGCCTTGTCTTCAAGTACAGGTGACTTTGTTGTGATAAGTCCGAGAACTACCTTCTTATCTGCCGATACCTTTGCGAGAGGCTCAAATCCGCCTGATCTCTCATCATCGTACTCAAGGAAAAGTGCATCTACATTTTCCTTTGCGAATACGTAATCCGCTACGCTGTCATACGGTCCGCTTGTGAAGAATGTTGAATGATAATTTCCTCTGCAGATATGTGAATTGATAACCATGCCTTCAGGCTTTCCTTCAAGAGCAAGGTTATTAACTTCGAGAAGCTGTGCCTTTACTTCCTCAAGGTCGATTCCGAGGGCCTGATATCTCTGCTTTGCGGCCTCACCTACAAGAGCTCCCCATGTGCAGTCATCAAGCTGAAGGTTTCTGCAGCCTGCATCGTAAAACTGCTTGAATACTACCTGATAAGCCTTACCGATATCCTGAATAAGCTCTTCATTTGTCGGATAGAACTTTCTTGTTGTCTCAAAGTTCATAGGAACGATCATCTGCTGGAACATCTGAGCAGGTGCCGGAATTGTATACTTGGCAACCGTATTCTCATCCTCGAACTGCTTTAAGAACTTGAAATACTCAACGAAAGGATGAACATCCTTTGCCTTAATCTTTCCTACGAGAAATGTATCGTCAAGCACTGCAAGCTCATCGTTGAATGCAACTCCTCTGCCTGTAGCCTCATGATCAACTCCTTCGAATCCCCACATAAAGTCAAGATGCCAGAAGGTTCTTCTGAACTCTCCGTCTGTTATAACATGGTAGCCAAGCTCCTTCTGCTTAGCAACTACCTTAGTGATCTCTTCATTTACAACCTTATCGAATTCTTCCTCTGTGATCTTTCCTTCCTTGAATGCTGCCTTGGCATCCTTAAGAGCCTGTGGTCTCAGGAAGCTTCCTACAAAATCATAACGAAATGGTGTCTGTAATGCGCTCATTGTTTAGTCCTCCGTATAGAAAATTTAAAATCCTGATACGGATTATATGCCTACTGACTTTATAGGTAAAATATATATAATTAGAACTTATCCATAGATTTTATCTATGAACGAATCCTAACTAAACAAAATTTCAATGAAACACGGGGACACTCCTTGAGCAACTCAAGGAGTGTCCCCGTGTTTCATTTTGACTACTTGACCTCCGTCCCCACTGATTCATACACAGGCATGTAGTCCAGTGGTGCATCTGCATCCACGTACTCTCCGGTGCTGTGGATGATGTTTCCGGTGTCGCAGGCTTTCCAGTTGCCGGCAGGCAGATATACTTTTCTGCTGCGGGCACCGAAGTCGGTGACCGGTGCTACCAGGTACTTCGAACCGAACATATATTCATCCGGAATCTTCCAGCATTCGTCATCCTCCGGATACTCGATAAACATAGCTCTGATAAGAGGAAGTCCGGTGCTGATGGTCTCTTCCATAGATTTTCTTATATATTCCTTCATGTTCTCTCTTATACCGAGATACTTATGAAGTATTTCGTAAACCTCTTCGCCGTAGCTCCAGAGTTCGTTCGGAGCTCCGCAGAAACAGAATCCGCCGCCGTGATCCGTATTTGTTGCCAGATCCGGAACATGAGGAAGTCTGTCTCCGTGCATTCTGAGAACAGGCGTAAAGCATGCCCACTGGTACCAGCGTATCAGCAGTTCGCGGAACTCTTCGTTGTCCACGAAGCCATCGTAGAATCCGCCGGTATCCGAGATCCACCAAGGGATTCCCGCAACACCCATGTTGATACCGTTTATGAGCTGGTGCTTCATTTCACGGAAAGTACTCTGTACGTCTCCGCTCCAAACAAGAGCACCGAATCTGGAACTTCCAACCCACGCGCATCTGATAAGGTTGAGCGGTTCCTTCATACCGTCTCCTGTCTGTCCGTCGTAAAGCATTCTCGCATGCTGTCTGGAATAGAAGTTGCCGGTCTCCGCAACAGGGCCGATATACTGACGGTAATGATCGTAATGATTTACCGTATACTCCGGCTCCGCCTCATCCAGCCAGAACATATCTATTCCGTACTGACCGTAGTTCTTCTTCAAAATCTTATAGCCGAACTCTCTTGCCTCCGGATTTGTGGAGTCGAAGAAGTACATCTTTCCGAAGAAATCCATGGCTGCATTTATTCCCCGGTCGGTCCTGATAAGGAAGCCCCGCTTCTTTAACTCCTCGAAATTCTCGGATCTCGGATCGATGGTAGGCCATACCGAAACCATGACCTTTGTTCCCATTTCCGCCAGTTCATCCACCATTGCCTGCGGATCAGGCCAGTACTCCGGATCAAAGGACCAGTCGCCCTGATAATCCCAGTGGAAGAAATCGATTACAATCACATCAAGCTTTATGCCGCGCCTCTTATACTCACGGGCAACTTCAAGCACTTCATCCTGGGTTCTGTAACGCAGCTTGCACTGCCAGAGTCCCAGGAGATCCTCGGAAATCGGAGACGCATGTCCCGTTACTTCCGTGTATCTTTCGATCATCTCCGCCGGAGTATCCGCTGCGGTTATCCAGTAATCTATGCACTTGGTGGCTTCCGCCTTCCATTCCGTTACATTTCCGCCGAAAGAAGCCTCTCCGATAGCCGGATTATTCCAGAGAAATCCGTATCCCGCCGATGATAAGACAAACGGAATCGAAATCTGTGAGTTGCGCGGAGCCAGCTCCAGCATGGTTCCCTTCAGATCATAAACCGAATCCCTGTACTGTCCCATTCCGTGAAGGATCTCGTCCTGCGGCTCGAATCTGAGCTTCGCCTGAAAACTGTCCGCCATATTTACGAACCTGTAATCTCTCGCAGTCTTGTGAACCGCCCACGGATAAGACTTTTCCTCCAGCACGGTCTTTCCGTTATGGGAGAAAATGAGTCGGCCCTCTTTAATGTCGCATCGGATGCCTTCGCATTCGATCCAGTCCTCACCGGACTCAACCTCATAGTCGCTTACGGGAACATCCAGTGCCCAGTCTCTGTCCGGAAGTTCCGGAAGTATGGTGGATCTCACTCTGAGTCCTCTGCCCCATGCTTCGATGCGAAGTATCTCGTTCTCATTACATACGGTTATTGCTCTGTCACATACCTTTTCCAATGATATATACCCCCTATATCAAATTTTATGCAATTCGTATCAGATAATCCAAGTTTATATTTTTATGCGCAAAAATACTTCTTATTATTTGAATTCAATTATATCATTTTTTGCACACATCAGAAAAAGCACTTGAAATTATCGGAAAATAATACTATTATGTCGTTCGTTGCTGTAAAAAACATATAAATAAGAAGAAAGAAGAATCCCCCATGAACAAAGACAAATTAAAACCCATGCTTTTCAGCACGCTTAAACACTACAGTGTTAATCAATTCGGAACAGATGTGGTGTCAGGTATCATCGTAGCGATCATTGCTCTTCCTTTATCAATTGCTCTGGCTCTCGCATCGGGTGTAGGCCCTACGGAAGGTATATTTACCGCCATAGTTGCCGGATTTATCATATCATTCCTCAGCGGAAGCCGTGTTCAGATTGCAGGTCCTACCGCAGCCTTCGCAACCATAGTTGCGGGAATCATCGCAAAGAACGGTATGGACGGAATGATCATCGCAACCGTTATCGCCGGTGTGATCCTTATACTTATGGGACTGCTCCGTATGGGAAGTCTTATAAGATTTATCCCTTATACAATAACAACAGGTTTTACTTCGGGAATCGCGGTAACAATAGTTATCGGACAGTTAAAGGATTTCTTCGGGCTGACATATCCTCAGGGTACGGTTACCATCGAGACTGTGGATAAGCTGAAGGCCTTCGGACTTAATTTCAATACATTTAACCCACTTGCACTTCTCGTAGGTGCCATAAGCCTTGCAATCCTTATTGTATGGCCGAAGATCAGCGAGAAGATTCCGGGATCTCTGATAGCCGTAATCGCAGGCGTTTTAATAGTTAAGTTCTCCGGAATGAAAGTAAATACGATCGGTGATCTTTATACGATCAACAGTTCTCTTCCGACACTTCATGTACCTGCCATCAGCTTCGGTGCTGTAAAGGCCGCTCTTCCTGACGGCTTTACCATCGCAGTACTTGCAGCAATCGAGTCACTGCTCTCATGTGTCGTTGCTGACAGTATGATCAACTCACATCACCGCTCAAACATGGAGCTTATCGCTCAGGGATGCGGAAATATCGGATCTGCTCTTTTCGGCGGTATCCCGGCAACAGGTGCTATCGCAAGAACAGCCGCAAATATAAAGAACGGCGGACGTACACCGGTAGCCGGTATGGTACATTCACTTGTTCTGGTTCTCGTACTGGTTGTCCTTATGCCGTACGCAGCACTTATACCGATGCCTACGATAGCAGCAATCCTGTTTATCGTTGCTTATAACATGTGCCAGTGGCGCACCTTCGTTCATCTGTGCAAGACAGCTCCGAAGAGCGATATCCTGGTGCTCACGATCACATTTGTACTTACAGTCGTATTCGACCTTGTACTTGCCATCGAAGTAGGAATGCTTCTCGCTATGCTCCTCTTCCTTAAGAGAATGAGCGAGGAGTCGGGTGTTGTAAGTTGGAAATATTACGACCCGGATGAGGATCCGGACGGAATGAACCTGAAGCCGCTTCCTCCTCAGGTACGTGTATATGAGATATTCGGACCTATGTTCTTCGGAAGCTCAAGCCAGATTGAGACAATGAACTTCCGTGACGTAACAAAGGTCATAATCATAAGAATGAGAGGTGTGCCTGCACTTGATGCAACGGCTATGCACTCTCTTGAGAACTTCTATGAAAGATGTCATGAAAAAGACATCCAGCTGGTATTCTCTCATGTAAATGAGCAGCCTATGAATACCATGCAGAAGGACGGTTTCGTAGACAAGGTCGGAGCCGATAACTTCAGACCACACATAGATGATGCTATAGAATGGGCAAAAGGACTGATCGATTGATCAGTCCTTTCTTTTTACTCTTATTATCTTTACTGTTACTGCCGCAACTATGATAAACAGGAAGATTATGCCGCACGCCTCGTAACCGAAAAGCTCGATATAAAGAATTCCTCTTCCGTTGCGGAAGGTTGTGTTGTACATGCTGAAAAGAACATTCATACGTTCGTAAGCCAGTACATAATATACATTTTCCGCCTCTTCCACTTCGTTCTTACGGAAACTGTAGAACTCCATGGATACCGGGCTTAAATCTTTTTTGACATAAAAATGATCAAGTTCACCGCCGGTGCTTTCCTCGGCTTCTTTAAAGATTTCTTCTATTCTTGGCTCCCTGTCGCTGTCAACGCCGTAAATGTATGCGAAACATCTGTCACCCATTGCGGGTTCACCCAGGAAGAAGCTTTCGTTTTTATGTTCGAAGGTATATCCTTCCGCCTCCATCTCTTCCCTTGTTTTATCACAGGTGTAAAGCACTGTCTCATCTTTCTTTGAGCCGCCCTCACCTATGGTGTAATAAGAAAACTTTCCCGGAATAAATGTGTCGTCCTTTACATACACATCATTTACCTTGAGGCTATACATTCCGATCTCTTCACGGTGTTCCTTCACCAGCTTATCCAGCTTCTCGCTTGCGGCATCATCGTGAAATGTATGGTAGGTATACTTCTTCGAATCCGGATCTTCTCTCTCAGCCATCACAAGTATATCCTTCTTCATGATGCTGTTCTTTTCCGGATCGTAATACCTGTAGATATCCGTCACCGCCAGCTGATCTGTGTACGGTACATTGATGACGGAAAAGTTCACTCCTTCGGTAAAGTTGGAAAGATGGATCGCCAATCCTTCTCTGTCGTTATCTTCGGAGATATAATAGCCAAAACCTTTATTGAATATCTCCGCCGAAATTCTGGCATGAATGGATTTGTAGTTTTCCTCCGCCATCTCTTTCGCCTTTGTCAGCTGCACGCTGATAAGCGCCCCCGACAAAAACAATGCCATAATCGTTGCTGCGATTATCGCCTTCACGTAACTCGGTCTTTTTTTCATTTTCGTTTACCCCTAAACACTTTTTAACCAATTATTGTCACAATCGTGATAATAGTTCATTATCCCGGTATTCGTCAAGGGGGAACTGGTTACGGCAGCATGGAATTGATCGTCTCGATATATAAATCCCTATGAACAGTGTGAATGCTGTGATCACTTGTATCCGTCTCAACCAGGCGGCAGTTATCGCCTATATATCCCACTGCTCTTTCAGCCTGCTCGCGGGAAGCGGCACAGAGATACGTTCCGTTTTCATGAACGTTTTCCTTTGCGTGAATATATACACAAGGAACTTCGATATCCGAAAGGATCTGCTCGTGGGTATATCCGTTATTCCATGAAAGATCATAGAAATGCTCTCCGAACATAAGATCGTAATCTTCTGCAAACTGATATAAGTACCAAACCGACGAAGGCATAAATCCTATCTTTACATGCTCACCCGGATGCTTGTCATGATAATGCTGAGCATAATCCGCTATCTTCGGCATAGCTTCCTTCATGTACAGCTCGCCCCAGTAGCAGTGTCTTAAGTCATATGCCACCCAGCACTCGGATTTGTCGGTCTGATTATACTCATGGATTGACTTAAATGAATTCTTGTATGCAAAGCTGTCTTCCCAGCCTTCACCCTCTGTTGAAAATACAGGAGGATCTTCCAGAACAGCACCCGCAACGTTGTCTCCGCCGTAAGCACCGATATATGCTGCCATAAGAGCACCGCTGGAATGTCCTGACACAACCGTTGCTTCACCGATAGTGTTATCTATGAACCAGATCAGATCATCACAGTTAACATCGATATAATAAAGGCTTTCGTCATGGGTCGATTGTCCGTGACCGTAGCAGTCCACCGCATATATATGCCAGTTCTTGCTGAGTTCCGGCAGGCACAGCGCATAGTCTTCCCATTCGCCCATCTGGCCGTGAATAAGCAGGAGTGCCGGCTTATCGTTCTCGACCTCGCCGTAGTTGATCACATTTCCGTTAGGAAGCGTAACCTGCTTTTCAACAACTCCTGCTTCTTCCATGGCTTCCTCGTACTTATCGTACCAATGCACGTTTTTATACCAGTAGATTGAAAATGCACCGGCACCGATAAGTATTACAACCAGCAATATGATTCCCGTAATCTTAAAAATTTTCTTAACTTTAGAGTTCTTCTTTTCCATAACAGTCTCCTTTTTAAATACATGACCTCTTGTTGAATCAGAAGATACTCTTTTCGATTTATACGTTAAATATTTGTGACATGAACGGTAATTCCCGCTCGATGAACGGTATCAGTCTTCCTTTGTAAGTGCCAGAACTCTGAGCACGCAGAGAGCTGTAATAACCGCAAGTATTGCAATAAGAACAACTGAAATAATCACTGAACTCATAAAGGTTCCGAGATAAACCAGAAGTCCTATCATAGCCATTGATAAAAGCATGTTCGGGAACAGATATACAGCTACCGCAGTACTCTGCTTAACTATCTCAATCTCGTTCTCCCAGTCCAGACGCATATGTTTAAGACCGCAGATCAGTCCCCAGCATGTCGATAATACACATAAGATAAGTCCCATTATGATATATAAAATCGTTTCAACGACAGATGCCTTAAATGAAATGCTGAAAGTGATCGTAGCAAACAGCATGAACGGAACCGTAAAGTACAGATTGAAAAGCATCTTTCCGAAATACAGTGTTCTCTTGCGGATCGGAAGGCTCTGTACTATCCAGTAATTCTTTCCCTCAAGGGATGGTGATATTGCCGTGGTGGCAACCATGCCCAGGAAGAAATATATAATAAACGGTATAGCCGGACGAAGCATCTCAGCCGTGATCGGTGCACCCTCAAGTGCCTTACTAAGCAGCTTATTCACATCCACAAAGAGAACTGCGATACCTGCTACTACGCAGAGGATCTGGCCCATAGCCGCATTTGTCATATATGTGGTGGAACCGGTCATTCTCTTGAACTCTTTAAATGCGATGGTATTGAGCAGGCTCTTTGTCTTCTGCTCCTTCATGTCAAAATCACGTGCGGCTGCATGTGACTTAAGTGCCGAATTGATCTTTCTGTAGGATCTTCCTACCGGAATAAATACAGCGATAAAGAGCACTAGGGTTGCTGCGATGATAAGAAGCATGGAAACCATATTCATATCTGCTACAGCAGCTCTGAACCACTCCAGCGGAAGGTAGTACTTTCCCATGCCGCCCGTTAAATCCGACATAGAATTCATAACAGCTTCTGTCTGATTGTTTCTGAACATGTTCTCAAGGAAGAATCTTGCTCCGAAGCAGAGAAGCACCAGAAGTACCATAAATGCAGTCTGAACGATATTCTTATTCTTGAATCCCGATCCAGCCTTTGCGATAAGGAATCCGAGAAATGAAGCGATCAGCATTGGGATTACCGGCAGAAACATCGACAGAATAATCCATACCGGATACATCAATATCGAAGCCTTGGTATAAACTCCGTATACGATCATCATGGAAAGTGACACCGCCATATTCCACGGAAGGCTCTTGATATACATATAGATAAACTTGCATGCAGCTATATTCTTCGGTGCATACGGAAGTGACATCAGCATATCGTACTCTTTAAAGTTAAACAGATATCCGTTTGTCTTAAACAATGTAAGGAAGAATGCAAGGCTTGATATTATCGTTGCACATGTAGTCGGAATAGAGTCTTCCAGACCGTACTTTACAAATCCGATGCAGTTTGCGATGCAGTAAGCCAGAAGCATCAGAACAAGCACTGCCATACCTATGGAATTGCCTACGATCTTTCCTCTTTTTTTCTTATCTTTGCAGAATTTATAGATATTCCACTGGCTGGTGGAAAGCAGTAAATTCTTGATTAAAACCATATTCTTATTCATCGATAACCTCCAGAAATACCTCTTCAAGTGAAGCGCCCTGTGTCAATTCATCCATGGTTCCCGAAGCTATGATCTTGCCCTGCTTGATGATAGCGATCTTGTTGCAGAGCTTCTCGGCAACATCAAGTACATGGGTTGAGAAAAAGATTGCCGTACCCTTCTCACACATCTCATGCATGATCTGCTTCAGGATAAACGAAGCCTTCGGATCAAGTCCTACGAAAGGCTCATCCAGCACAAGAAGTTTCGGATTATGGATGAGTGCCGAGATGATAGCCAGTTTCTGCTTCATACCATGTGAATAGGAACTTATCAGATCTCCGAGAGCATCCTTTATCTCAAGTCTCTCAGCATATTCGCTTATACTCTTCTGTCTCTCGGAAGCGCCGATACCGAACACATCCGCGATAAAGTTCAGATACTGAATTCCCGTAAGATTCTCATAAAGATCCGGATTATCCGGAATGTAAGCTGTGATCTTCTTGCACTCATAGGACTCGGTCTTTACGGAATGTCCGTCAATAAAGATATCTCCTTCCGTAAAATCCAGAACACCTACCACCGCACGGATGGTTGTGGATTTACCTGCGCCGTTATGGCCGATGAATCCGTAAATATCTCCGCTTTCCACGGTAATATTTACATTATCCGCAGCCTTCTTTCCTTCTCCGTATGTTTTTGTATATCCTTTGATCTCAAGCATAACTTTCTTTTCCATATTTAACCTCATTTCTTCTCAAATAAAACAAAAGTATTATCTGTATTAGTTGTTGTAATACAGATAATACTCTTACCTAATTGATTTGTCAATATATTTTCTGAACGATCCTGTCGACCTTAGATTTCTCCGCCCTCCGACTGATTCTTTCTGTCAGGTCTGAAGTTGTCATCAGGTTTAAAATTTTCGTCTGGCCGGAAGCTCTCGTCCGGCTGGAAGTTCTCGTCCGGCTGGAAATCCCCGTCAGGCCCGAAGCCTCCCGGACCGCCCATACCGCCCGGGCCGAAAGTCTGGCTGGAAATGGTATTGGTCTCTTCGCCGTTCTCTATGATGGTTCCTCCGTTATACTCAGCCTCTCCGTCATAATCAAATGTGGACTGACCTGTTATGCTTATGGTTCCTCCGTTTATATAAATATTTCCGTTTGAATCAACTCCGTCGGTATCTCCGGCACCCATATTTACGGTTACCGTTCCGCCGTTCAATATGAAGGTCGGTGTATACTGATCCGACTTCTGTGCTGCGTTGATTCCGTCATCGGATGCCGTGATATCCAAAGTTCCGTCATTGATAGTGATATAAGTTCCCTCTATGCACTCGCCCGCATTCATAGTGAAGTTACCGCCGTTTATATCTATGGTCGTGGTCGCATGGATTGCATCATCCTCTGCCGTAATGTTAAATGTACCGCCTGCTATATATACGGCACCGATGGAATCATCATCGTTATCTTCAGCATGAATGCCGTCATTACATTCTGTTATATTGATTGTTCCGTCATATACTTTTACCGCATCATGAGCTTCCAGTCCGCTTCCGCTGCAGCTTATATTCAGAGTACTTCCGGTTATCTTCAGAGTATCCTTGCAGGATACCGCATTATCGGATGACTTTATATTAAGTGTTCCGAGACCGTTGATCACCAGGTCGTCTTTTGAAAAGATTGCCGCATCCACATCGGTAT
The DNA here is from genome assembly GCA_902780985.1 of uncultured Lachnospiraceae bacterium. Next base: position 11,428 of record CACZHN010000060.1, read on the forward strand.
CTCCGTCAGCCTTAAATTCGCCCGAAACCTCAACTGAATTCTCGCTTTCCGTAGTGGTTACGAAAACCTTATCCGCACTCTTCACATATATGAATGCTTCTCCCGAATTCTTTACGGTCACGCCGTCCAGAACTATCTGAACCTTATCCTGATCATCCGCTTCGATATTCACGGTCACGTCTTCCGCCTCACCCGAAAGTACGTATACACCTTCTTTTGTTATATTTACGTCCTGTCCGCTAGTGAGGGTTATTTTCTCCGCCTCAGACAGATCCGCTGTCTGCTCAAGATCTCTTTCGGTGAAAATTTCCTTTACGTCTTCGGCAACCGCTTCCGTCACTGCCGTTGTTGATTCTTTATTTGCTTCAGCCCCCGAAGTTCCTGTGGTTCCGCAGGCTGCCAGTGCTCCCGTCATAACAAGTGCCGCAACTGTTATATATACTCTTCTCAATCTGTTCTTTATCATAATTTTTCCTCCTATAGGCTGTCCATGTTCGTCTTCCGAGACTTATATCCAGATTTCCGTTCCTTGTTCTGATCTCATCTATCATAGCCTTTGTTGATACTCCTGCCTTAAGCACTACGCTGAGAGTTATCTTATACAGGCTTCCCATGTTGCTTGTCTTTACTTCTTCGTATGTGTAACTTGAAAGATATTTTTCGAAAATGTCTTCGAACTTTCCTTCAAAATCCAGGTTCTCTGGTACGCTTATCTTAAGTATTCTCTGGGATTCTCCGGCTGATGCGAAACCTGTCATGTTCAGGATTACATTTATCACAGATATGATTATCGTGAAGAAAACCGCTACTCCGATGTATCCCATTCCCGTTGCAAGACC
>CACZHN010000061.1 GCA_902780985.1 uncultured Lachnospiraceae bacterium
AAAAGATCTATTTCATCTCAAATAGGAAATGATAATGTAGAAGAAAATTTAAATGAAAAAAAATTAAAAAGTAGACATAGAAAAACTGCTTCTTCATATTTTTTAGGTTCATATATATCAGGAAATGATTTAAATAAATTTCTTCAGGAATATAAAGAAAATAGTACTGAAAATATAAATTCTGATAAAAATATTCAATATGAAAATGATATATATAAAGGGAAAAATCTAAATAATAAAAAAAAAAGTGAAATGGACTATTTAGATAATTTATTAAGAAGCAAAGATAATAATTTAAAAAAAGAAAATGATAATATTAATGAAAATTTAGTTTGTCTAACAAATGCTTCTTTTTATTCTTATTCTATTGATGACAATAATGATAATAAAAGCAAAGAAAATGGTGATGAAGATAATAGTGTTATAATAAAAGGAAAAAATGATTCTTCTTCAAATAATAATGAAACTAAATCAGATTCTTATATAGGAAATATTAGTAATTTTTTTTCTAATCCATTCTATGAGTTAGAAAAAAATAATGAAAAATATAATAAAGATAAAAGCTTCATTCCTATAAAAAATGGCTTAAAATATATGAAAGATAAAGATGAGAGAGTAACAGAGTCTTATTTATTAGCATTAAATGGAGGAGAATCAAATGTAAAATTAAATAAAAATCCATATTTATCAACTGCATCAATTATAGAAGAAGAAAAAAGCGAATTTATTGAGAGTACAAGCAAAAAAAAGTCAATTATAGCAGGAATTCTCTGCTCGATGTTGGTTCTGGGAGGATGCGGTAAGGCACCCGAGGAGATATCCGATTACGGAAACGGAACCGATGACCATGTGGTTGAAAATTCAATAGGCGGAATAGACAGTACACAGGCGGATACGGAAACAGAAGCTGATACAAGCATCACAACGGGAACCTCCAATCTGGCGAATAACGAGCTTTTCGGGAATAAGCAGATACAGTGGCGTGATAATTTTACTGTAGATGACGATAAGATGAAGGCGGATGTATATATAGATTATTACCCGATTCCGGCAGAAAAGCTTCCGTTGTATAAATACAGACAGGTTAAGCTTGAAGATATCCATGAAGACGAAATAGTCGAGAAAATCTTCGGGGGTACGGCCGAAAAAAGAACTTCGGATCTGAGTATGGAAAACGGAGATTCAGGAGAGCTTATTATGAATTACTCCGGATTTTTGTATTCCTGTGTAAATAGAATGGACCCGAATCAGACATATTCCGGCTGGGTAGACGGTGATGATTATTTTATCCATACCTACGAGGGGCAGTATAAGGGTGTAGATGCACAGATGATCATAGGGTACAGTTACATTACCGGTTCCGTATTTCTCACCATGTGTCCGAAGGGACCGGGGGAGCTGATAGATAATCCGAATTATAAAGGTATGGGAACATATCAGGATATGTCCGAGGCAGAATGGGCTATGACAGGTGATGAGAAAAACGATTACGATTTATATCTTGATGGCCTTGCAAATAAGTGTCAGAAGACACCTGATGAACTGGTTGAAGATGTATCGGATTTTGTCGGTGAGACATTTGGTATAAAACCCTGTGAGGCTGCATTTCAGACGAGAGAAGAGGGATATATGGTAGCAGTCGACGGAGAGGTAGTGGTAAATGATGATAGTACTCCCCGTACGGAAGTAGTCTTTTACAATATTGATGATGAATTATTATTGTCAAGTCACGACGGCGAAAATAAGTATGATACCGAAGGACTTATGATCCAGGAAAAAAACGGATACTATGTAAGCCTTTGTAACAATATAAGCGGTTTCGGCAGTTTCGGCAAGGCATCGGATAGTTATAAAAATTATGAATATTATGAACTGGCTGCATTTAACCAGGGCGGATTCTATGTGAATGATTACGGAGTGCTGGGATTCTGTATGATCTTTGACAGCCTTCTTACGGAAGAAGTTGCCGACAGTGCAAACGTTCTGAGTTTTGAAAATCTTAAAAATGCATTTGTCACAGCTGTTTCGGAAAATGTGGATTCATCACAGGTCGATACGGATGCACTGCATTTCAAAAATATGAACGTTGTATATTACGGAGTAGCCGACCCGGACAATGCGTCGGAAGGAACCATGGTTCCGGCTCTCTGGGTACATGCGGTAGACGGAACCCGTGATACTTTGGAAGTTATAATAAATGCGTTGGACGGATCACTTATAGAGATAAAGTATTAAAGCAGCAAGAATGGGGGGGAGACGCAATGGGTAAAAAAAGAACTATATTAGCAGGGGTGCTTTCGGCGATGCTTATACTCGCAGGATGCGGAAAGCAGGATGCGATAACCGATTACGGTAATGGGGTTGACGATCATTTAACCGAAGAAACAAAAGGCGGAGTAGACAGCACAGCGGCGAATACCGAATCGGAAGGCGATATAACGGAAACCGCGGCAACAAAATCGGATCTGTCGAAAAACGAACTTTTCGGAGATAAGCAGATTCAGTGGCGGGATAAGTTTTCCGTAGATGACGGTAAAGTAAATGTCGATGTATATATAGATTATAATCCTATGCCTATAAAGGAACTTCCGCTGTATAAATATACACGGGCATCAGCGGCTGTAATTGATGAAGAAAAGGTAGTGGAAAAATTATTCGGAGATACGGCGATTCAAAGAACTACACCGCTGGATATAGAAAAAGGTGACTCTCTTGAGCTTATACAAAACTATACCACGTTTTTATTCAGGACGATGGATACTATGGGAGAGAGAATCGAAATTAAGACCTGGGCGGAAGAAGAAACTTTCAGAGTACATACATATGAAGGTCAGTATAAAGGAACGGATGCCCAGATGATCTTCGCATACGATTTTAGTTCTGATATTGTTTTTGTCTCAATGTGTGTGAAGACGCCGGGAGAATTGATAGACCATCCGGATTATAAGGGCATGGGAACATATTATAATGCGGCCGGAGCCGAGTATTATACCGGTGATGATAACTCCGATGATACTACAGCACGGAATATGACAAACAAATGTGATATGTCCAAAGAAGAACTTATCGATACCGTAAGCGACTTTATGGAGGATACATTTGACATACATGCAAGTCAGGAATCATTTACAACTGATGGGGTAATATATAGCGACTATGTGTATGTAGACGGCTCACAGGGTGTTGTTGCATCAGTGGAATCAGAGGATCCGGCTGTGGATGTGGTATTCTATTCCGTTGATGATGATATGTACTGGTATAATACCGAATATGATTATATGACGGCTGAAGAGGATCAGGTAGGCCTGTTGTTTGAGGAAAAGAACGGTTACTATGTCAGTCTTGCCAGTGATATAGGCGGATTTAATAGGTATGCACAAGGATCGTATACAAATTACTATCATTCGTATGAAGGTGTAGCCGCTAATAATCAGGGCGGATTTTACGTGAATGATACGGGTGTTATGGGATTCAGCATTATATATGACGGTTGGATCACGGAAAGGATAACCGAAAGTACAAGTGTGTTAAGCTTTGAAAATCTGAAAGCCGCATTTGTTACCGCAGTTACGGAAAATACGGATACATCGAAGCTCGATGTTGACAGTCTGTACTTCAAAGATATGACAATGATATATTACGGAGTGCCGAATCCCGATAATCCTTTAGAGGGAACCCTGGTTCCGGCTATCGTTATAAATGCAATGGACGGAACTTTCGACAGGATGGAAGTCACGATAAATATCGTGGATGGTTCTCTGATATCAATAGCATATTAAGTCAGTTCCTGAGAAAAAATACGTATGATATTTTCAATATTGTCGGTCTGTAAAGAAGAGTAGTTGATCAGAAAAGAATGCGTCGCGTCAGACCCATAGAAAGACAACGGAAGCAGATTAATACCTCTGCGGCGCAGTCTTTCGGTCACTTCTTCATCGGGCAGTTCGGTTTTTAAATCGATTATAAAATGCAGACCGGCGTCCTCCTCCTTGATTTCGGAAACGGAATCAAGGGGGCTTTTTTTTATGGCCTCCAGCAGAAGGTCACGCTTCTTTCTGTAGTTGGTACGCATACGGTTTATATGTTTTTCAAAGTAGCCTTCGCCTATAAATGCAGCGAGAGTCAGCTGTTCGAAAGTTGATACGGTACAGGAATAAAATCCGAGGCGCTCGGTGTATTTGGCAGACAGGCTGTCGGGAAGGACCATGTAGCTGATTCGGATCGTAGAGGTAAGGCTCTTCGAAAATGTATTCATGTATATTACGTGACTGTTATCTATGCTGAAAAGAGGCGGTATCGGACGGCCGGTAAGTCGGAATTCACTGTCGTAATCATCTTCGATGATATAACGTGTACCCGCATTTTCATCGGATGAATTCTCAGACTGTGAAGCCCAATTGAGCAGCTCGTAGCGTCTCTTTACGGGCATGGTTATTCCCGTAGGAAAGTGATGGGACGGTGTAACATGTACGATATTGGCATCACTGGCCGAGAGAGCCTCTATGCTCATTCCTCCGCGGTCTACCGGGATTTCAACCGACGATAATCCGACGGTGTTCAGAATCATGGAAAGCTTTTTATATCCCGGTTTTTCGATGGCGTATATCCTGTTCGGACCCAGAAGCTGAAGAAGCAGGGTATACAGATATTCTGTTCCGGCACCGATTATTATGTTGTCGGGAGAGGTGTTTATTCCGCGAAAGTCTCTCAGATAATCCGCGATGGCGGAGCGGAGTTCCGCAGTTCCTCCCGACGGTGAATTGGTCATAAGCTTATCTCTGGAATCAGAGAGTATGCGGCGCGTAAGCTTTGCCCAGGTTGTGAAGGGAAAGCTTTCCGGATTAGTGTTATTACTGGAAAAATCGGCTATATAAACAGGACGGGAAGCAGCTTCCTTCGCCTTTTTTACTGGATTCTTCTTGCCTGTTGTTTCGGAGTGGGAAGCAGTATTATGATAAAGCCTGCTGCCTTCCTCAAAGATCTCGCTCACATAAAAACCCTTACGGGGAAGGGAGTAGATAAAGCCCTCGGATATAAGCTGGTTATATGCATTTTCCACGGTGATAGTGCTTACCGACAGATTCTTTGCAAAGCTTCTTTTTGATGGAAGCTTATAGTGCGCCGGAAGAGTGCCGGACACTATATCGTCACGAATACATTTATAAAGATGTTCGTAGAGGTTATCCTTAATATCGCTTAAAGTATATGTGAGCATACCGATCTCCTTTAAAACTGACCATATCAAAATGTTTATAACTGGTTATTTTCAAAATACCAAAGTTGATTATACTATACACTATAAATTTTGAAAACAGCAAAGGAGAATACGATGAAAAGGGTACTTACAATTCAGGATATATCATGTTTCGGAAAGTGCTCCCTGACGGTTGCGCTTCCTATCATTTCGGCTATGGGAGTCGAAACGGTCATCCTCCCTACAGCGGTTCTTTCAACTCATACAATGTTCCCGGACTTTACCGTCAAGGATCTTACGGACCAGCTTGTTCCTATCACGGATCACTGGAAGGCCCGTGACATCAAGTTCGATGCTATTTATACAGGTTATCTCGGATCTGCTGAGGAGATCGAGATAGCAAAGAAGATTTTCGCGGAGTTCGGTGGTGACGATACACTCATATTCATCGATCCGGTCATGGCCGATAACGGAAAGCTCTACGCTGCATTTGACGAAAGCTATGCAAAGTTAAATGCGGGGCTCTGCGGTAGTGCCGACATCATAGTTCCGAATATTACCGAAGCATGCTTCATGACGGATACGGAATATAAAGAAGAGTACGATGAGGGTTACGTTAAGGAGCTTCTGGGAAAGCTGGCGAAGCTGGGAAGCAAGGTTGCGGTTCTTACAGGCGTTTCGCTTTCGGAAGGAAAGACAGGCGTATACGGACTGGATACAAGAACCAACGAGTACTTCACATATCAGAATGATAAAGTGATGTCTTCATATCACGGAACCGGAGATGTGTTCTCAAGTGTTACGGTCGGTGCAATCCTCCGCGGCCTCGGTATGAAGGATGCATTTAAGCTTGCTGCGGACTATACGGCAAAGACAATTCAGGTAACCGAAGAGAATCCCGATAATCCATGGTACGGAGTTGATTTCGAAGCGACGATTCCGGAACTGGTAAATGACCTGGCCAAAGCAGTTAAATAGAATGTTTCTGATACAAATCCGAAACATTTCAGATGTATAAATATATCATAGAATTTGATTAAGGAGACATTTCTATGATAATAAGAAGGCTGGTATTAACAGGGGCAATGTGCTGCATGCTGCTTGGCGGATGCGGCAAAAATGATGTGGATATGATATCGGATTACGGAAGCGAAAAGGTGGCACCGCAGGAAATAAGAATTACTGAAGAGAACGAGAGAGATGCTGTTGTAAATCCCGGATCGGAGGCGGAGGCTCATGAACTCTTCGGAGAAGGAACAGTAAAGTGGAATGAGACCTTTACCGCATATGACGAAGCGGTTCAGTGTAATATCGATGTAGAGTTTGAAAGAATCCTCGGGAAATATCTGCCGACGTATAAATGTATTCAGATAAATTCGGAATCCTTTCACGAGGAGGAAATAGTACAAAATCTGTTCGGCGAGAATGCGCGAAAGAGAACGGATCTCGTGTTGACGCAGGATAACGGAGATTCCTATAAACTGATGCAGAGCATCACGGGATTTTTATACTCAGCAGGCGAGATTGACGTCGATGAGACCGCAATCACGCCGTGGATCGAGAAGGATAATTATTTCGTTCATACCTATGAGGGGATTTACAGAAATTCGGATTGTCAGCTGGCTATAGGATACAGTTCGGAATTAGGTAAAGCATACCTTGCTATGTATGCAAAGAATCCGGGAGAGATGATAGGACATCCCGAATACGGCGCAGTTGAGGCATCGGGAGTCGTAAAGGAGTATTGTGGACCTGTTTATTCTATGGTGACATATGAGGAAGACTCGAAAAAAGCCATGCCGAATAATTGTAACTTATCTCAGGAAGAGCAGTTGGATAAGGTAAATACATTTATGAGGGACTACCTGCTTCTGGATTGTAATCCGGACAGCTTTAGTACAAGCAATTTCGGCTATATCGGTATGAATATAATGAATGATGAACCAAATGAAGCAGAGTATTATTCGGGGCCGGATCATATGTATAGGCAGGATGATGATGGACTGCTTGAAAAGAACGGATATTACATAACTCTTGCAGACAACTTTGGGGGCATATATACCGAAGGATGGCCTGATCACGGAGGATTTTATGTTTATGATCAGGGTGTGGTCAGTTTTGATCTTTTTCTCAGTGAAATTCTGACAGATAAAATATCCGAAGATACGGATATCATTGATTATGAAAACCTGCAGAAATGTTTAAAGGATGCGATAGTCGCAAAGGCCGATCCCGAAAAGGTAAAGGCTGATAAACTGTATTTCACAGAGATGAAAGTCATCTATTCCATGGTTCAGGATGAAAGTGATCCGAATACGGGAGAAATGGTCCCGACACTTGTTCTGTCTGCAACAGAAGGCGTTGTGTATAAAATGCAGGTATACATAAATATGGTGGACGGCTCGTTAATGGGCGTTAAATATTAACTTGAACAGAGTATGAATTAAAGCTATAATTTAATATATATGTGATTTTGTAAAATGAAAAACGGCAGAAGAAATTCTGTGGCGCGGGAGAGACGTTTTACATGATTATCAGCTCGTCACAGCGTTTTGTTGTGACGGGCTTTTTTTACGGAAAGCCGCACCGGGCTGAAGGAGAAGGGGTAAGTTATGCTCTGGAAAGGAGCGTTTATGGAGTTTCAGAAACTGGTTGATTCTTTTTATGCACCAACCTGTATCATGTCTGTTGAAAAAACGGAGGACGGAAGATACGGTGAAATCCGTATGGTTGCGGGCAATAAAAAATATACGGATATGATCGATATCCGTATGAAGCAGGAAGCGGGAGTTGAGGAGTTTGAGAACGGTACGGCATTTGTCCCGGGGACGATATACTCTGAGTACTTTCCCGAAAACAGAAGTTTCGAAAATGTCTGTTTTCGTGCTGCTGCGCAAAAGACGGAAATACATACATATGCCTACCTTAATCAGGCTGACATATGGTTTGATATATATGTAATACCTATCGACTATGAAGAAGGAAATATATGCTACTGCGCGTATATGGCGATACCGACTCACAATGCGGAACAGATACTGGATACGGTCAATTCGAATCAGATGTCGAATGAAGTCCTTAAGACCTGTATCAAGCTTCATAAGGCGGATAATCTTAAAGAGGCCATGGAAAGCGTAATATCAGATATCCGTAAGATATGCAATGCGGAAACCTGTACGGTGCTTTTGCTGGATGAGGAGAATGAGAGTTATTCAATTTTGGCTACGGATTTTAATCCGGGCAGTACCGTCAGAAGCGTTACTACATTTTCAAATTTCTATAATATCGCACTTTCCTGGAAGAAGATGATAGGGGATGAAGGCGACTGCATAATCATCAAGGATGAAGCCGACATGGAGTATGTCAGCAGGGTAAACAATCCGTGGTATCAGACACTGGTGGATGCGGGTGTTGACAGCTGCGTTCTGTTCCCACTGCGGCATAGGAATGAGGTGCTGGGATTTGTATGGGCTGTAAACTTTGATACGGAGAAGACACTCCGTATTAAGGAGAATCTGGAACTTACAACGTTCTTCGTGTCATCTCATATCGCGGGATATCAGGTTGTAAAGCGTCTGGAGCATATGAGTTATACCGATGCACTTACCGGATTGCCGAACAGATTTGCCTGTGTGGATTATATATCGGATCTTATCAGGAAGAATAAGAAGTTTGCGGCTGTTTCCATCAACCTGAATCATTTTAAGAGTGTAAACGAAACCTTCGGATTCGAGGTAGGAAATCATGTTCTTATAGAAGTGGGAAATCGCTGGAAGGCTCTGATCGATAATGAACAAGAGGAAAATGCCGATTATATCACCCGTACAAACGGTGATGAATTCCTGCTGGTAATAAAGGATTATGCATCGGATGAGGAACTGGAAAAAAGGATAAAAAGGTATGTGGATGCGTTGACAGAGCAGTTTACGGTAGACGGATCTGATATGTATATAAGAGCCAGCTTCGGTTATGTTGAATATCCTAAGGACGCGGATTCGGCCGATGCGATAATATCGGATGCCACAGCGGCGATGAATGAGATCAAGAAGGCCAACAGCAGTGAACACATTCTTCGGTATACGCCGGATCTCCTTCAAAACGAGCATGTCCTGAAGATAGAAAATCTGATAAGAACAGCGCTGGAAAACGATACCATTTATTTCAACCTGCAGCCTCAGTATGATATGAACCATAAGCTTCGCGGTTTTGAGGCTCTGGCAAGAATGAAGGACAGTGAGGGCAACAATATCAGTCCGGGAGAGTTTATCCCGGTTGCCGAAAAGGTAGGTCTTATCGACAGGGTAGACGGAGCGGTATTCAGAAAGGCCACTGCATTTTTCGGAGAACTCCTTAAGAAGTCGGGAGCGGATATGATGCTCAGTATAAATGCATCGGTGCGTCATCTCATGAAGAGGGACTTTATAGATGAGGTCACGTCGCTTCTGAAAAACAGCGGCATTCCTGCAGAAAAGCTGGAGATTGAGATTACGGAATCCATAATGATAGATTCTGTAGATAAAGCTCAGAAATGCATCGATGAGATTAAGAATCTGGGAATAAAGATTGCCATCGATGATTTCGGAACAGGATATTCATCTCTGGGTTACCTGAATAAATTCCCGGCAAACCTCCTGAAGATCGACAAATCATTTATAGATAAAATGAATACAGGCGAGTCTTCGAGACAGTATGTTGCCGCTATCATTTCCATCGGACATATAATGGGATTCGATGTGATATCGGAAGGTGTTGAAGAGGAAGCTCAGCTTGAAACCCTCAGTGAGATAGGCTGCGACTTCATACAGGGATTTATATGGGGACGCCCGTTATCTGCGGAGGATGCGGAGAAACTGGTTATGGATATTGCCACTTGTAAGTAAAAAGGTTTAATAGTAGAATAGTAATGACCCCGACAGTCGGTGTGCTGTCGGGGTTTTTGGATAATACGATTGAAAGGAGTTCACAATGGAAAAGATATCCGAAAATATAGCTTCTATAGTTGATGCCATAACAGGTGATTACGATAACGGACGTCCTATCGATAAGATGGATATGTTCAGTCAGCCGGACAGCAAGGCTATCGTAACTCTGATCGAAAAACTTCTCAGAATAGTTTTTCCGGGCTATTACGTAGACAGAGATTATAAGATCTATAATATAAAGACAACCATCGCTGCGGTAACGGAGGATGTGGCTTATAACCTTAATAAGCAGATCGCTCTTGCCTTAAGGTATGACGATAAGTATGTGGATGCCGATGCGGATACGATTGCCGAAGCATCAGAAGACCTTACGGTTAAGTTCATGAACAAGATCCCTCTTGTAAGAGAGTATCTTGATACCGATATCGATGCGCTTTTTGACGGCGATCCGGCTGCGGAAAGCAAGGAAGCTATTATAATCTGTTATCCGGGACTTTATGCCATTGCGGTTCAGAGATTCGCACACGTTCTGTATCAGCTGAACGTGCCGATGATACCTCGTATCATGACAGAGCATGCTCACGGCATCACAGGAATCGATATCAACCCGGGTGCGACTATCGGAAAGTATTTCTTCATCGACCACGGAACAGGCATAGTTGTTGGTGAGACTACGGAGATAGGCGAGCACGTAAAGATTTATCAGGGCGTTACTCTCGGAGCGCTTTCCACCCGTGCCGGCAGAGGGCTGATGGATAAGAAGAGACATCCGACCATTGAAGATAACGTAACTATCTACTCGGGAGCATCAATTCTCGGAGGAGATACCGTGATCGGACATGACTCGGTTATCGGAGGAAATGTATTCCTTACCAAGAGCATTCCGGCAAATACAAAAGTAAACGTACAGAACCAGGAGCTTCGCTTCGACGGCGGCAAGATCACCGAAGTAAGCAATACCGAAAAAAATGAATGGTTCTATGTGATATGATGCAACAGTGCCGAAAATCACAAGTCGTCATGCTTGCATGAAAAGACTTGTGATTTAACGGCACGCAAGATCATGAGGGTGAAGCGATTTGTGAAACAAATCGCGGAAACCCGAATAATCGTAGGATTGCGTGAGGAGCGAAGCGACGTAGCAATCCGGTTGCATCACAAATAGAAAAGAGGATTATTTAATGGCAGAGCAATTATACACAATACCCGTAAACGACGCCTTCAGCACAGAATGCGAATGCCCTCTGTGCCTTATGTGGAAGGACCTGGAGAAGAGTGCGATAGAGTTCACTATGGGGCCGAGCTACATGGAGGAAGATAACCGAGCAGTAACAGATAAGCTGGGCTTCTGTGCAAGACATATGGAGATCATGTACAGAAACAAGAATAAACTGGGGCTGGCACTTATGCTGAAGACTCATACGGATAAGACCATCAAGGAGATGAAGGCCATCGCTGCAGGCGAGAAGCCGAAAGCTGCGGGATTCTTCTCAAAGAAGACCGAGAAAGCTCCGATGATAGAATATATAAATAATCTGGAATCCACATGTTTTGTATGCGGCAGGATCCAGCCTGTATTCGAC
>CACZHN010000062.1 GCA_902780985.1 uncultured Lachnospiraceae bacterium
GTCAGTCCGTCAGATGCATTTATAAAAAAAGTAAAGTGGGTATCAACAAATAACAATATTGCAAAGGTAGATAGTAACGGTAATGTAACGGGAGTAGCCAAAGGGACCGCATATATTTATGCAAAGGCAACAGATGGTTCGGGAAAAAATTCGGAATATTGCAGAATATATGTTTGGGGAAAGCAGGATGCACCGAAGGTTACGGCGAAAGATTTCACAGTAAGCGAACAAAAAATCACATCAAATATTTCGGGAAATTATGAATATAGGATTAAGAAAAACGGTACATGGAGTTCATGGAGCAGCTATGATTATTGGACAGGATTAAGTGTAAATACTTCGTATGATATAGGAGTAAGATTACGAAAGAATTCATCCGAATATCTTGATTCCGGAGCGGAAACGGTAGTTACGATAAAAACTAATGATCACACACCGGAAACCATAAAAGGGAAAGCTGCTACGTGTACAGCGTCAGGACTTACGGACGGAACGAGATGTGCATTTTGCGGTACGGTTATTAAGAAGCAGGAAACAATTCCGGCAAAGGGTCATAGCTGGGATTCCGGAAAGGTTACGAAGGCGGCAACCTGTACGGCAAAGGGAGTAAAGACATACACATGTACAAAGTGTAAAGCAACGAAAACCGAGGATATACCGGCAGCCGGCCATAAAACGGTAACGGATGCAGGGCCGGAAGTCATTGCTCAGTCTGCGGAACTGTAATAACAGCACAACAGACAGTGAAAGCAACAGGCCACAACTGGGATTCCGGAAAGGTTACGAAGGCGGCAACCTGTACGGCGAAGGGAGTAAAAACATACACATGTACAAAGTGTAAAGCAACGAAAACCGAGGATATCCGGACGTCATTGCTCAGTCTGCGGAACTGTGATAACAGCACAACAGACCGTAAAGGCAAGCGGTCATAGTTGGGATTCAGGAAAGATAACAACTAAACCTACTACAACATCCACGGGAATTAAAACATATACGTGTACAAAGTGCAAAACTACAAAGACAGAAATTATTCCGAAGTTAACACAGGAAGAGAAAGCCGGAGTAGCGTATACAACACATGTTCAGTCAATAGGCTGGCAGAACTTAGTCAGAAATGGTGATCTGGCAGGAACTGTCGGAGATGGCAAGAGGCTTGAAGCTATAAAGATTAGTCTTGAGAATGCGCCTTATACTGGTGAAATAGAATACAGGACTCATGTACAGACATACGGTTGGCAAGGCTGGGCTAAAAACGGTTCTATTTCCGGAACAAGTGGTCAGGCTAAGAGGCTGGAGGCAATCCAGATACGACTTACCGGAGAAATGGCAAAGCATTATGATGTATATTATAGAATCCAGGTTCAATCCTATGGCTGGCTTGGATGGGCCAAGAACGGAGAATATTCCGGATCGGCAGGATATGGAAAGAGACTTGAAGCGATTCAGATTGTACTGGTTGAAAAAGGGAAGACTTTAGATAGGACAACTCTCAATAAACAAGCTAAGATTACTTCCTCAACAAAGGTTACAGACAGTACACCGTATATAGCAAAAGCTCCGAGTGTTGAGTACCAGACTCATGTACAGACATATGGCTGGCAGGGATTAAAGATTAATGGAGAAGTTTCGGGAACAATCGGAAAAGCTAAGAGACTTGAAGGAATTAAAATTAATCTGAGCAAACCTCCATATGATGGAGGAATCCGATATAAGACTCATATTCAATCAATTGGTTGGCAGGATTGGAAAAATGACGGAGCAATGTCCGGAACAAGTGGACAGTCTAAACGACTTGAAGCGATATGTATAGAACTTACCGGAGAAATGGCACAGCATTACGATGTCTATTACAGAGTACATGCTCAGTCATACGGCTGGCTTGGCTGGGCAAAGAACGGTCAGAATGCGGGAACAGCAGGCTATGCAAAACGCCTTGAAGGAATTCAGATTGTTCTTGTAGAAAAAGGACAGGCCGAACCGGGGGCAACATATAAAGGAATAACTGCTGACAGAACAGAGGCATATATTTCAAAGTAATATAATATCAAAGGGATGATAATTAAATTATTGATTATCATCCCTTTTTCTATAGTGAACGATGATTAAAGATACTTGAAATACACCTTCACAAAAGGTATAATTCTCATGTGGGTAAAAGTAAAATAAAAGGCAAAGCAGGAGAAATCCTGTGACGCAAAACTATAGGGCCTAAAAATTGATTTTATGGTAGCCAGTTGCAACATAGTATGACTTGGATTTACAGACGCTACCGTCGCATTGACAGTGGCGTCTTTTTGCGTTTAAGGAGCGATGCTTTACAAGGGGAAATAAAGCTTTGACTAAAGGGATAAAGAGGAATTGCCGATGAAACGTGTAGGAAGAAATGAAAGATTATTAAACGGATTTATGGCTATGATCCTGACGCTGGCACTAGTCCTGTCGGGATGGATGGGAGACGGAACCCGCTATGTTTATGCGGATGAAGGCAGCGATGAAAATGAAGTAAGGATTGCCGAGGAAGGTAATCCGGTTGAGGATCCGAGTATTGTCAATGATGATGACAGTAATGTTCCGGTAGAGCCGGAAGAAGCCTCACCGTCGGATGCCGAGGATATGGCGACATCCGTATACAGCGTGAGCGGTCTGTACGGATTCAATAAGTTATCACAGGCACAGATCACATCTATGTATAACAGTGCCATGAGTGTTGCACCGACGAAGATATTTGAGACGGAACCGTCTATATCGAGTCCGTATTCTTTAGGTGCATTAAATGAAACATTTCTGCAAACAGGAATTACATATCTGAATTTTTACAGAAGTATAGCAAGCCTCGGTCAGGTTACAATGACGGATGACCTTATATACGGAACAGGAGGAGCACAGTACGGAGCGGTTCTTCTTGCAGCAGAAGATAATTTCGGACATACGCCGCCTAAGCCGGCAGATATGGATGACAGCTTTTATTCCAGCGGATATTCTGCAACAAGCTCAAGTAACTTATCAGCCAGAAAGGGTTACTGCGTAGGAAATTCTCTCAGATCGGCTGTTAGAGGATGCATGGATGACAAGGAATCAACAGGCAACCTTACAACCATGGGACACAGAAGATGGTTTTTGAATCCTACTCTCGGTAAGGTAGGTTTCGGATATGCCAGAAGTGCCGACAACTGGAGCTATATCGATATGAAAGTATTCGACAGAAGTGCGACTATCGACGGATACGATTTCGTATCATGGCCTGCAAGCGGCAACTTCCCAAATGAGATAGTGGATACAAGAACTCCTTGGTCGGTAACTCTTAATCCAACGATTTTCAATACATCATCGAGTATATTAAATTCGGCAGTAGTAACTATTACAAGAAAATCCGATAATAAGAAGTGGACAATCACGAATGCGTCAGACATGTCATCTCCTACGGGAAGTGATACGGTAAATTCGTATTTCCATGTAAACACGAACGGATACGGCGTAGCCAATTGTCTTATATTCCATATCGGATCCAACAACGTTGGGGCAGAATCCTATGTTGGTGATTATGAAGTTGTAGTATCGGGACTTCAGGATAAAAGCGGAAATCCTGCCATGCTTGATTATACTGTAAGTTTCTTTAGCATGGGTGTTGATACTTCCAAAGCCGAGAACCATATATATGATTCAGGTGTTATCACAAGAGAACCAACCTGTCTGCAGACAGGAACAAAAACATATACATGTTCATTTTGCGGTTCTAAGAAGTATGAGAACCTTGGGTTTGGAGAACATAAATGGGACTCCGGAACAGTTACAAAAGCAGCAACTTGTACAGAAAAAGGAGCTAAAACATTCGAATGTACATTGTGCTACAAAAAGAAAACCGAGGAAATAAAAGCAACCGGTCACACAGCGGTAACAGATAAGGCAGTAGCGGCGACCTGTACAACAGACGGAAAAACAGCAGGAAGCCATTGCTCGAAGTGCGGAACGATAATCACTGCGCAGCAGACAGTAAAGGCAACCGGCCACACAGCGGTAACTGATAAGGCAGTATCCGCAACCTGTACAACAGATGGTAAAACAGAAGGAAGTCACTGTTCAAAGTGTGGTGCGGTAATAGTAGCACAGCAGACCATAAAGGCCGGCCATACACCTGTAACGGATAAAGCAGTAGCGGCGACCTGTACAACAGACGGGAAAACAGCGGGAAGCCATTGCTCGAAGTGCGGAACGATTATTACAGCGCAGCAGACAGTAAAGGCAACCGGTCACATCTGGGATGACGGAAAGATCACCAAGCAGGCAACAGCAACCGAAACAGGTGTTATGACATACACCTGCACGACTTGTAAAACTACACGAACCGAAACAATTCCTAAGCTTAAGGATGATAAGGCAGCGGGAGTTGCATATACCACACATGTTCAGTCAATCGGCTGGCAGGATCAGGTAAGAGATGGTCAGCTCGCGGGAACGGTCGGAGACGGCAAGCGTCTTGAAGCCATAAAGATAAGTCTTGAAAATGCACCGTACAGCGGCGGCATTGAGTACAGAACTCATGTACAGACTTACGGCTGGCAGGACTATGTAAAGAACGGAGCTCTTTCCGGTACCAGCGGTGAGGCAAAGCGCCTTGAAGCTATCCAGATAAGACTTACCGGAGAAATGGCTAAGTACTACGATGTTTATTACAGGATTCAGGTTCAGACCTTCGGATGGCTGGGCTGGGCAAAGAACGGTGAGTATGCGGGTTCTGCAGGTTATGCCAAGAGACTTGAATCCATCCAGATAGTCCTTGTTAAGAAGGGCGATTCCCTTGATAAGACTGCACTTAACAAGCTTGCAAATATTACCTCATCTACAAAGGTTACAGACAGTACGCCTTATGTGGCAAAGGCTCCGAGTGTTGAGTATTAGACTCATGTTCAGACCTATGGCTGGCAGGAACTCAAGATCAACGGCGAGATGTCCGGAACCAGCGGACAGGCAAAGCGTCTTGAGGGTATTAAGATCAATCTCAGCAAGCCTCCGTACGAAGGCGGAATCAGATATAAGACACACGTTCAGACTTACGGCTGGCAGGGCTGGAAGTACGACGGAGACATGTCCGGAACCAGCGGCGAAGCAAAACGTCTGGAAGCCATTTCTATCGAATTAACAGGTGAAATGGCCGAGCACTATGATGTATACTATAGAGTGCATGCGCAGACCTACGGCTGGCTCGGTTGGGCAAAGAACGGACAGAATTCCGGAACCGCCGGTATGGCAAAACGTCTCGAAGGAATTCAGATCGTGATTGTCGAGAAGGGTCAGGCTGCACCGGGTGCTACATACAAGGGCATTACAGCAAACAGAAGCGAGGCCTACATAGAGAAGTAAAGGACAGAACCGATGGACAAGATAGCAATTCTGATTCCCTGTTACAACGAAGCGAAGACGATTGGGAAAATAGTCAGTGATTATAAAAGGGTGCTTCCCGAAGCAACCGTATATGTTTATGACAACAACTCCACCGACGGCACGGACAAAATAGCCCGTGCCGCCGGTGCGGTTGTGAGGTATGAGTATCAGCAGGGAAAGGGAAATGTAATCCGACGTATGTTCAGAGACATCGATGCGGAGTGCTACATCATGACGGACGGGGACGATACCTATCCGGCGGAGAGTGCACCAGAGATGGCTGAGCTTGTACTGAAAAAGAATGTTGATATGGTGGTCGGCGACAGATTGTCGTCGACTTACTTTGAGGAGAATAAACGCCCATTCCACAACTTCGGCAATACTATCGTAAGACGCAGTATCAACCGATTATTCAAGGGCGACATAAAGGATATCATGACAGGCTTCAGGGCCTTCAGTTATAACTTTGTGAAGACATTTCCTATTCTGTCCAAGGGGTTTGAGATAGAAACGGAAATGAGTATCCATGCAATAGATAAGAACATGTATATAGAAAATGTAGTGGTGGACTACAGGGACAGACCCGACGGAAGCGAGTCGAAGCTGAACACGTATTCCGACGGCATGAAGGTTCTTATGACCATCATGAGACTTTACAGGACATATAAGCCGTTACGATTCTTCGGCGGCCTGTCAATGATTATGTGCATACTTGCCGCTGCATTTTTTATTCCGGTATTTGTTGAATATCTTAATACGGGTCTTGTTCTGAAGTTTCCGACTCTGATAGTATGCGGCTTTGTTGTTATAGCGGCGATTCAATCATTTTTTACGGGACTTACACTTCAGACGATGATACAAAAGAATAAGCAGGATTTTGAAATTGAACTCATACGGACAAATGACGAATTTAAGAAAAAAAAGAATACTTATCACGGGGATAGCGATAGTTCTGTCGATCGTTAGGATGGCACTCATGATGTCAACTCCGGCCCATATAATCGGGGACTCGGGGTATGATGACGCGTTTCAGGTGAATCAGGCGTTATCGATCTGCCTCAAAAGTTGGCTGGGAGACTACATAGAGACCACTTTATCGAAAGGAGTATCCTTCCCTGTATTTCTATGTGCAGCCAAAGTTGTATGCATGCCTTATTACATGCTGCTGGCGCTTTTTTACTTCTTTGCTGCGGCGGTATTTGTGGCAGCGTTAAGAGACGAGGTAAAGAACAGCTGGGTGAGACTGGGGATGTATCTTTTTCTGATATATAACCCGGTGAGCTTTTCCGGAGATGTAACAGCAAGGATATACAGAAATGCGATTTGTTATCCGGCGGTTCTTCTGACGACAGCCGCTATGATAGGAGCATACCTCAGGAAAGATAAGGGTGGAAAGAGTTACGTTCTGTGGCTCGCATTGACGGGGTTTAGCTTTACATTTTTCTATTACATCAGAGAAGACTCGGTGTGGCTGGTTCCTATGGCGGGAGCGGTTACGGTACTGATCATTCTATGGAATGTATTTCGGAAGAAAAAGTCGATTAAGCGTATAGCGGCATTGGCCGTTCCGTATATCATATTCCTCTGCATTTCCTTAGGATATATGGCAATGAATCACAGATTCTACGGAGCATATATCATAAATGACAGAACAGGCGGTGAGTTTGCGGAGATAACGGAAAAGCTGTTGAAGGTTGAAGAAGGAAGAGTGGCGGATAAGACGATCTGGGTAAGCAGAGAGACTTTTCGAAGGACTATGGAGGAGTGTCCTTCCGTGTCGGGATATGCGGATACTCTGGTGGATTATTATAATATCTGGAGTACGACGGAGGGAACCAGAGGAGATCTTTACGTATGGGCGCTGAGACAGGGACTGTATGACGTGCTGGATATCGAATCGGCGGCTGAACTTCAGGATGCAAGCAGGTTGATCAGCGATGAGATAGACAGAGCATTTGAGGAGGGCAGGCTGCATAAGACAGATCTGATATATCTTTCTTCCCAGACAAGAGGACTTGAGAAGGCTGAAGTTTCGGCATTTATAGGTGGTGCGCTTAAGAACTGGCTGGACGTTGTAACCTATAAATGCGTGACATTTTCCGGACCGCAGCAGGCGACGGGAAGTGAAAGCGAGATCCGACTGATGGAAGCTATGACAGGAGCCCACGGATTGAAGGGAATAAACTCCGAAGGTGATGAGGATTCAATGGTAAATCTTCAGTCGAGAGTATATAAGGTGAATAACGGATTGATAAGGCTGTATGCGTTGATCAATAAATTGCTGATAGTGATGGCGGGAATAGGTCAGGTAGTGCTGGTTGTCGCATATTTCAGAAAGAGAACCTGGAGGAGTTTCGACAGAGCCGTTATTCCGCTGGGAGTACTTCTCAGCTCTTTTGTACTGGTTCTGGGCGTATCATTCATGGTCGAATGGATAGGATATGCGGGGTTGTGGTTCTACTCATCAGGAACCCCTGTGCTGGTAAGTATATTCGAGATTCTTTCCGTTTATTGGGGAACAAAAAATATTATTGATTCAAATCAATTATTTGATAAAAAATGCGAAATGTCCGAAAACAATTGATGAAAATTGCGGAATATTAATAAAATTCTCTTGTTTATCAGGTTAACAAACGTTATAATTTTATTATAATGTAAGGCCTGAAACGCGACACCGGAGGACTGAAACTGAGGGTCAGAAAGATTCATCTGTTCAGTCTTCCGGTGTCGCGTTTTTGCTTTATCGGGAAATAGTTGGGATGTATTTTTGCAGAAAGGAGAGGTAGTGTATGGGGCGTAAAAGAAGAAAACTATATGCTTATTTTATAGCTTTTTGTATGGCGCTTTCGATGTTGTTCCCATCCGGTGTTGTATATGCGAACGGGGATCAGGATGGTCAGAATGTAGAAGGCGGAAATCTTGACGGGCAAGAACAGGGAGACGGAAATCCGAGTGGACAGGGTCAACAGGAAGATGAATATAATATAGACTTTGGACCTGACGGATCCTTTGATGTTAACGGTACAACGGTTTATATATACTTTGATCCTGCAACTGTAGAAAACAGAGAGCCGGTTAAGGGATTCAATAAGATTCAGGATGATACACCTATTTATCTGTCATCATACGATGGGGATACAATGGATGTATGTATTTATGCTACGGATGGTTTTTCTACCAGATTAGCGGTAGATGAGAATCTTAAGACCAGTGTCGGTGCTAGAGATGCTGATGTATTGCCGTTTGAGGATAGAGAAGGCAATCCGATAGGACTTGAATTCAGGGTAGAGCCTAAGAGACAGGAAGGTCCGGGTCCCGGACCGGGACCTGACCAGAATGACAGAGAGGCAGTCATAAATGTAAAGGGACTGGAGTATAAGGGCAAGACCACCTGGACAGGTGTTCCGGGAACAGAACGTTGGGACGGCGCTCCTGCGGTAACTGTTGATCTGAATAAGACCTGGACAGCTGTTTCAATCAGCGTAAACGATAATTGGGCAGGAGATGCGCATACCCGATGTGAAAGATACGAACCGGGTGAAGATGATAGATTGCCGGCGGAATTATATGAAGAACTGGGATCGCAGCGCATAAGAATGAACAGAGGGGACGATGATGAGTTTGTAAGTCTGGATTTCTTCCTCAGCAGCTGGGGCGATGAAGTCTATGCATTAAAGATTAACGGCGTTGACTATACGGATCAGCTCAAGGTTGATACCGATAAAGACGGCATTCCTGATACAACTTACTTTGATGACAGATACTCATGGCTGTTACGTTTCCGTGATCAGGGTACCAGATTCAGTATAAAGAACGTACCTGTTAACGAGAAGCAGGACGGTGACAGAGTTTACGATGAGTATAATGTCGAGATAGCCATTGCACCGAACGAAGAGTGTTACATAGGGAATTTCGGATGGTCGAATAATGATTACTTTGCACCGGAACCTTTAGGCGTTGAACCGAGTGATCTTTATATCGGACATTCCACACTTACACTTCTTTCGGTAGATTATTTCGACGGTGATCCGGATTGGGATTTCGATAAGGACGGATTAAAGCATCTGGATATAAAGAGGACGGAGAATCCGAACAATAATTCATATGCATACGAATCCAACGACGAGATAAACTATATTCATTATGAACTGGACAGACCAAGCCGCATGGCCAGCGATATAGAAGTTGAGACCAGTGAGATGGTCATTCCTGAAGGTTCATGGGTTACTATGAAGATAGAGCCTGACTACGGATATCAGGTTGTTTCATTTAACGTAACGGAAGATGAAATCAAGCTTGATAAAAATGCGGAAGGCGCTTCCGTATTCAGCTTTAAGGTAGGTAAGGGCAATTACCACATCGGAGCACAGGTAGTTGAGGTCGGAAATGATGCCAAGGTTGATAATGCGGAGAACATCGATTTTGCCATGGTAGAACTTCCGGAAGGAACTATTGAAACAGGTACCGCCAGACTTACGGTTGAGGATGCGAATCCGAATGCCGACAAGAAAGCGGAATTCGAACAGATAGCAGAGGATGAAGGTTTAGAGATCGAGAATTATCTTGATATAAATCTTGATCAGGTATTCTTCCAGGGAACAGGAAATGATGAAGATGTATGGAAATTCCCGATGGAAGATCTTGAGAATCCTGCACAGGTAGGACTTCAGCTGGGCGAAGGACTGCTTGGTGATGATCTTGGTGACGGAGATCTTGTTGTAATCCATAATATTCATGATGAAGAAGGTGATTTTGAGGTTCTTGATACGGAACTTGTCGAAGAAAACGGCAAAGTGGGAATCGTGTTTGATGCGGATTCTTTCTCAGGATATGCGATTGCAAGAAAGAAAAAAGATGTAAAAGAGCCCGGCATTTCATACGTAACACATGTTCAGAGTTACGGATGGCAGGGTAAAGAAGCTGATCCGACAACCTGGAAGGCTGACGGAAAGCTCTCAGGTACGGTTGGAGAGAGTAAACGACTTGAGGCTATAAGGATAAAGCTGAATGATGCTCCGTACAGCGGAGGTATCGAATACAGAACTCATGTTCAGACCTATGGCTGGCAGAAGTGGGTTAAAGACGGTGAGCTTTCGGGAACAAGCGGCCAGGCAAAGCGCCTTGAGGCTATTCAGATAAGACTTACGGGCGATATGGCCAAGAATTATGATGTTTACTACAGAGTTCAGGCACAGACCTACGGTTGGCTCGGTTGGGCTAAGAACGGAGAGTACGCAGGTACTTCGGGACAGGCAAAGCGCCTTGAGGCTATTCAGATAGTTATTGTTAAGAAGGGAACTGTAATAACAGGAAATACCGAGATTGGCGGAGTTAAGCTTGATAAGCTGGGCAACATCACTGCTTCTACAAAGCAGACTCCGGGCAAGGGATATGTAGCACCGATGCCTGATATCCAGTACGCAACTCATGTTCAGAGCTACGGCTGGCAGGGATATGTAAAGAACGGAGCTATGTCCGGAACCAGCGGCCAGGCAAAGCGTCTTGAAGGAATAAGGATCAAGCTCGGAAGTCTTCCTTATGAAGGCGGAGTAAGATACACAACACACATTCAGTCGATCGGATGGCAGGATAATGAGAATTATCCTACAACCTGGACCAAGGACGGCAACATGTCCGGAACCAGCGGCCAGGCAAAGCGTCTCGAAGCTATAAGGATCAACCTGTACGGCGATATGGCTGAAAATTACGATATCTACTACAGAGTACATGCACAGAGCTACGGCTGGCTCGGCTGGGCGAAGAACGGCGAAGCAGCCGGAACAGCAGGCTATGCAAAGAGACTCGAAGGAATACAGATAGTTCTTGTAGAAAAGGGCAAGTCAGCCCCGGGCAAGACCTATAACGGAATAACAGCAAATAACGACAAGGCCTACATCTCAAAGTGAAACACGGGGACGGGGGTTAAGTATTCATTTTGAATACTTAACCCCCGTCCCCATGTGCCATACAGTTCACGACAAAAAATATACTGTTTATAACATTTATGTGATTTTGGCAGAGTGTTTCAGATAATATAGAAACCTGACGTTATGTGACATTAGGAGGAAAAGACATGTTGAAACAAAAGGTGTTGGTGTTGGCGATGATTCTTCTTGTCGTGACCGGATTACAGACGGACTTTTTTTCGTGCATAGTATATGCAGATGAAGAAGATTTTGAGCCGGAGATAACCGTAACGGTTGAGGAAGTTGAAGATGAAGGGGCTCTTCAACAGATCTCGGATGAGGAATTCGCTGATTACATTACCGATTTTAATGAACTGGTGGCGGAGACAAAGGGGTACGTTAAAAATCGTACAGAGAGCTTTACGGTAAAATATGCATCTCAGCAGCAGCTGACTGATGACGAAGCGAAGACAGTATATTATTGGGTAGGTGAGCACAACGGGAAAGGCGATGAAGGCGATTATCTGATACATAACATTCATAAAAGCGATATGCATGTAGTCTGTACTGCCGAATACACCGCAGAGCCGGATGTAGTCTATTATTGTTATGATTTTGAGTTTTCGTTTGCTTATTTCTCCACATTACAGGAAGAGCAGCAGCTGACCGAAAAACTGAATCAGATTTATCAGTCACTGGGTCTGGATGCCATGTCGGAATATGACAAGGTTCAGACTATATACAGATACATTTGCGTGAATGTGGATTATGATCATGATGGACGCTTTAATGCGAAAGTTAATAATGATATTGATTTTGAAATCTATTCGGCAACAGCGGCAGTGCTAAAGGGGAAAGCGGTATGTAACGGTTATGCACTGCTTTTATACAGAATGGCGTTGGATAACGGTATCGATTGTAGATTTGTTTATGGATTAGCAGGTCATAAAAACGATAAGGATAAGGAAGCCCACGCGTGGAATCTGATCAGAGTGGGCGATAAATACTACTATGCGGATTCAACCTGGGATAGTCCTGAGGGGACGAGAGATTAATTCGAAGGCGGTGATACGGTACAGCCCGGCAACAAACCGGAAGAGAAGAGCGAATACAAGGTTACATTGCTTGCAGGTGAGCACTCAAAAGGATTTAAGGGGGATGACGGAAAATATACAAACAGCATTGATATGACAAAAGCCGCAAAACATAAGTTGGGTGAAATGCAGATACCCGAAGCGGAGGACGGATATATATTCGTAGGATGGAAGATAGACGGAATGGATTCACTATTCAGAACTAAGGATATGTACGATAAGGAATCGGGAAATTCCAGATATATAGAGGATTATTATCTGAAAACTGATATCACGGTAACAGCTCAGTTTGAGAAAAGTTTTACGGTTACATTTAAGGATGAAACAGGAGCGGGCTTTTACGGACAAAACGGAAATACGTATGTTAAAGAGTACACCGTCGCCGAAGGTAAAAGCTTATATGAAGTACCGTATGTGGATGAAGAACAGGAATTGGTATTTGCAGGCTGGAAGAGAGTGGATACAGGAGAATTTTTCAGCTA
>CACZHN010000063.1 GCA_902780985.1 uncultured Lachnospiraceae bacterium
AAACAGCAACACAGTAAAGGTACAATCATTGAATCAATACCTGATTTCGGTGGTATGAATATGGAAGACATACTCAGGCACTTTAATATGGGCGGTTTCGATTTCGGCTTTGGTGATGAAAGACAGCGTAAGAGAAGTGTGAAAGGTGGAAGCATACGCCGACGACAGACATACGCTCTGATATGATCCTCTCTGATACGGAGATCGCAACGAAGATAGCCATCAGGATGCAGATCACGAGGAGTGAATACATGAGCTTGGTGATGATATTCTTTATGAGGCACGTGAGGATTTGGGTAACAATACTCTCAGTGTACCTATTGATCAATTAGCTACATTGGGTGCGGGTGCATCGTCGTTATTACCGGCACTTAGAACGATAACCCAGACAACAACGGTAAATACTGAAGGTTTGTATCGTCTACATTAAATCCCGATATACAGCATTCGAATTCGCCTTTACCGTGAGTATTAAAGTAGTAAGTGGAATAATTCTGAAGTTCCGTAGCATTGTAAAACTTCGTTCCCGTTCTGTCATAGTAATTGGCACCCATGCTCTTGCACTCTTCATACTCATCGCGGTCCCATTCATGTGTATACGCCATAAGTCCGTCACTGATATTGAAGTACATATGGGAAAGCACATTTCCCTTGCCTACCGGGTCATCCCAGGTAGCATCCACATTGTACCAGATGCCGTCTATCTTAACCTGATTCCAGGCATGATTATCCGCTTTCAGATTTGCTCTGCCGCCGTCTTCCGCAACGCCGCTGCTGTTTGCCTGTCTCTCACTGGACTCGGCATAACCCACAACAAATCTGGATTCCACACCGGAGCATTTAAGAAGAAGATCCATGGCTGCGGCATATCCGCTGCAGACCGCTTTTCCTTCTATAAGCGCACCGTATGCGTTGTATTCTCTTTCCGTTCCGTCGTTAAAAGTTCCGTAAACACAATGGTTTACTATATAGTCGTGTACAGCAAGTTCCTTATCAAAATCCGTCATTCCCGGCTTTATAATGGCCGCGAGGATCTCACGGACTTTGGTCTCCAGCTTAAGGGCCTCCGTCTTATCTTCCGGAATAGGCTTGCTGCTGCAGATAGCATCAACCACATAGCTTGAATCCGACCTGTGTACTTCCAGTTCAACCTTTGTCAGCTTGGAATTATACACACTGGTCCTGATATTACTTATGCTTCCGCTCATGGTGTCTATGTAGTAATTGATCTTGGTGAGATCATTTTCCTGCATATCCTTGATATACACTGTAAGGGTTCCTTCCTGTCCGCTCTCCAGATAATCCGACACATGCTTTGACACGTCCTCCATACTGGTGCAGATATCCTCTTTAGCCACTTTGGGCGCAAGAGGTCCCACTCCGGTAATTCTCGACAGAAATACCAGAGTAAGTACTATGATAATAAGTATGAAAATCTTATTTATCTTTGAGGAACTCTTCATTAATTCGTATTACCTCGTTCATCGCTTCAGGTCCCGGGGCGCCGATTGTATTTCTCTTCTCCACACAAGTCTTCATGGAAATAGCTTCATAGATATCTTCCTTGAATACAGGACATATCTCCTGATATTCGGAAAGGCTGAGATCGTCCAGACTCTTGTTCTGATCGATCGCATAAAGCACCAGACGTCCGATGATTCCGTGTGCATCTCTGAAAGGAACGCCGTTCTTTACAAGATAATCGGCTGCGTCTGTAGCATTTGTGAAGCCGTTAGCGGCGCTGTCCTTCATTCTGTCCTTATTAACGGACATTGTATCTATCATTCCCGTAAATAGAGCTATACAGCCCTTTACAGTATCGATTGCGTCAAATGTAAGCTCTTTATCTTCCTGCATATCCTTATTGTATGCAAGAGGAATACCCTTCATAGTTGTAAGAAGTGATGTAAGAGCTCCGTAAACACGTCCTGTCTTACCTCTTACAAGCTCTGCGATATCAGGGTTTTTCTTCTGTGGCATGATGGAACTTCCTGTGCTGTAAGCGTCATCAAGCTCGATGAACTTGTACTCGTTTGAATTCCACATGATTATCTCTTCGCAGAATCTTGAAAGATGCATCATGATAAGAGAAAGTGCAGACAGGAATTCGATAACGTAATCTCTGTCGGATACGGAATCCATACTGTTAAGTGTAGGTCCGTTGAATCCCAGCAGCTCTGCTGTCATCTTACGATCCAGCTGATATGTGGTTCCCGCAAGAGCACCTGCTCCGAGAGGACATTCGTTCATTCTCTCTCTGATGCTTCCCAGTCTCTTGTAATCTCTCTTAAACATTTCCATGTATGCACCGATATGATGTGCGAGAGTTACAGGCTGAGCCTTCTGTAAATGCGTGAACCCCGGCATATATGTATCCACATGTTCCTTCATAAGTCTGTGAAGGACTTTAAGAAGCTTTACAAGGATATCGCGGGTCTCATCCAGTTCGTCACGAACATAGAGTCTCATATCGAGAGCAACCTGATCGTTACGGCTTCTTCCCGTATGAAGCTTCTTACCCGTATCTCCTGTTCTCTCTATAAGATTTGCTTCAACGAAGGAATGGATATCTTCGTACTCTGAAGTGATCTCCAGCTTTCCTTCCATAACATCATTATAAATGCTGTCCAGGCCCTTAAGGATAGTCTCAACTTCTTCGTCTGTGAGAATTCCCACTTTGCCGAGCATTTTAACGTGAGCCCTGCTGCCCTCTACATCCTGCTTAAAAAACTTCTGATCGAATCCGATGGATGCATTAAAGTTGTATACAAGCTTATCTGTCTCCTTGGTGAATCTTCCGCCCCAGAGCTGTGCCATAATAAATTTCCTCCGTTGTTATAAAAATGAATATAGAGCTGCACGAAGCAGCTCTATCAATAATCGATTATTAATTATCTGATCCAGAATCTAAATTCCTCATCACCGAGTCTGATGTAATCATCATTGCTGAGAATGATCTCAACTCCCGGCTGAAGCAGCTTGCCGTTTACAAAAGTATGATTTGTAGAATCATTATCTCTTATATAACACTCACCGTTGCTTATTCTGAATATCGCATGACGTCTGCTGACCTTCTTGTTATCAATGATCTGATAATTCGAATCCGCAGACTTACCAACCATAAACTCTTTGGTAAGTATAGGTATAAGTTCATTCGTCCTGAGTCTGAGAAGATATGGAACCGGATTGCTGTAATTAGAAGATGTCTCGAGTACTGTGGTAGAACCATGCTGTCTCTCCTCATCAGTCTCAGCATCCTCCAGAAGCATATCCTGCTCAAGAGAAAGTACGTAATTATAAAAGTCCTTAAGGTCGAACATAAGCTTGCTGTCCAGATACTTAAGAATCTTGTCTACAAGCTCGACACAGTCCATATTTGCGAATCTGACACCACTGATCAGGTTCTGAATGAACTCTGTTATATTGCAGTCTGCAAACTTCTTATCAACAGGCATATATATAAGCTGAACATCCAATGTGGAAAGCTCGATATACATGTAATGAATGTTAAGGAGAAGCTTGTTGAGCGGCATCTTGTTCTCATCAAAATACATGAGCTGATTCATGATATTCGAGAGAATGGATAAGAATTCGCCCTTATAAAGCTGCTTTCTTAAAAACTGCTCGAGTGGAAGTGTTGCCGGAATTTTGAACTGTAAAGCTCTCACTCCGTCTATTTCAACAACCTGACACTTCGTATAGTTTCCTACGAATTCATAGTTGAACATAGTAAGCTCATACTGATCGACAGGAACCCCTTCTTCGAGCTTAAAGTTTATAGTAAACTCATCATAGCTTTTTGCATTTTCTACCATATGTGTCCCCCCAGATAGCATAACAAATATACTATATAAGTATACATAATTTGACTCCTACTATGCAACATATTTTTCTATTGTTTACGTATAAAAAACGATTTACTGACTGTTTCTCTGAGCTCTTAATCTGAGTCTTGAATCAAGGATCTTCTTTCTGATTCTGAGTGACTTAGGAGTGATCTCCAGAAGCTCATCTGTATCAAGGAAATCAAGACACTGCTCAAGTGAAAGCTGCTTTGGAGGAACAAGTTTAAGAGCCTCATCGGAGCCCGAAGCACGTGTGTTTGAAAGATGCTTTGTCTTACATACATTTACTTCGATATCCTCGGCACGTCCTGTCTCACCGACAACCATACCTGCATATACATCAACACCCGGTCCGATGAAGAGAGAGCCTCTCTCCTGTGCATTGAAAAGACCGTATGTGATAGATGTTCCCGCTTCAAATGCGATAAGGGAACCGTTTGATCTGTAAGACATATCACCCTTATATGCATCATATCCGTCGAATATTGTATTGATGATTCCGTTACCCTTTGTAGCTGTAAGGAAGTCTCCTCTGAATCCGATAAGACCTCTTGAAGGGATTCTGAACTCAAGTCTTGTCATACCGCCGTTTGAAGGTGCCATACCGGAAAGCTCACCCTTACGGATGCTGAGCATATTGATGACTGTTCCCGAGAAATCGTCAGGTACATCGATGATGGCGATTTCGAAAGGCTCAAGCTTCTTGCCGCGCTCATCCTGCTTATAGATAACCTCTGCCTTACTTACGGCAAACTCATAACCTTCACGTCTCATGTTCTCGATAAGAACCGAAAGGTGAAGCTCTCCACGTCCGCTTACCTTGAAGCAGTCTGTGGTCTCTGTATCTTCAACTCTGAGAGATACGTCTGTATTAAGCTCTCTGTAAAGTCTGTCTCTGATCTGACGTGATGTAATGAACTTTCCTTCCTTACCTGCCAGAGGTGAATCATTTACCATGAAGTTCATGGAGATTGTAGGCTCTGTGATCTTCTGAAAAGGAATTGACTCAGGGCTGTCCACTGAGCAGATCGTATCTCCGATCTTAAGATCAGCGATACCCGAAACGGCAACGATAGAACCTACTGTTGCGCTGTCCACGTCAACCTTTGCGAGTCCGTCATACTCATAAAGCTTTGAGATCTTAACCTTCTCACGTCTGTCAGGATCATGATGGTTAACGATCACAGCTTCCTGATTTACCTTTATAGAACCGTTGTCTACCTTACCTACACCGATTCTTCCTGTGTATTCGTTATAATCTATTGTTGAGATAAGGATCTGAAGTCCCTTGTCCGGATCTCCTTCCGGTGCAGGGATAGAATTGATGATTGTCTCGAAGAGAGGCTTCATATCCTTACCCGGCTCTTCTGCTGAGTAAGAAGCAACTCCTTCTCTTGCGGATGCATATACGAACGGGCAGTCAAGCTGCTCATCGGAAGCATCAAGATCCATGAGAAGTTCAAGAACCTCTTCCTCTACTGCTTCAGGTCTTGCATCAGGTCTGTCAATCTTGTTTACGCATACGATTACCGAAAGGTTAAGGTCAAGGGCCTTCTGAAGTACGAATCTGGTCTGAGGCATAGGTCCCTCGAAAGCATCGACTACGAGGATAACTCCGTTAACCATCTTAAGCACACGCTCAACCTCACCACCGAAATCAGCATGTCCCGGGGTATCGATAATGTTGATCTTTACACCGTTGTACATTACAGCCGTGTTCTTTGAAAGAATTGTGATACCTCTTTCTCTTTCAATGTCGTTTGAGTCCATTACTCTTTCTGCAACTTCCTGATTCTCACGGAATACACCGCTCTGTCTAAGAAGTCCGTCAACCAGGGTTGTCTTACCGTGATCGACATGGGCTATAATGGCTACATTTCTGATGTCTTCTCTTATCATCTCTTTTTCCTCTTCTAAGATTTTTATATATAATTATTTATCTAACTGATTTAGGGCGCACGCTTACTCTTCGCCTTCATATATCACAGGCGGAGTCCTCGTAAGTTCATGCTTATCTTTATCTATCTGGGCAACCTCGAATACATCGCCGTCCTCCGGCACTCTGGCCACATCTTCGGCAATGATCATGAGAGTCTCCCTGTCCACGTATGTGGTCTCGGTACGCTCGTCGTTGATGAGGACCACGGAGAAAGGCGTGAAGTTCTGACCTCTTACCAGAATATTTCCGGTAGCGTCGTCAAACTCAACGGACTCGGTGATTATATCATCAATACCCAGTTTCATATCTATCGTTTGATACGGTCTGATACGGTCGTAAATGTATTGGTCGCCGTACAGCATATCGTACTGAAGAAGTTCGGCCACATCCTTAAACTCACTGTCGTCTCCAAGTTCGGGATCAAAGTAAGCTTCATGGCATCTCTGCATGACACCTCTCTTCATTCCGAGGGCACTCATCAGATAGTCCGACAGCTCATAAGTATATATATCCCTGTCTTCCATTTCAAGTCCGATATTATTAACTATTACATATTCCGTCTGATTCTGTTCACCCTTCTCAAACTGATCCTCTTCAAATGTCAGAGCCGGTATATGGTCTCCGTAAAGCACCAGCACATACGGCTGATCTCTTTCATCCAGCATAGTCTTGAGTTCCAGGATCATCTGATCCATCTCATAACACTGATTTACAAAGTAGCCGAACTGATTGGTAAGCTCCGGATCTTCCGAATCCAGAGTAACTTTTACATGCTCTTCGCATTTCAGTTCATTCTTCGGATATCTTCCGTGACCCTGAACCGATATGCAGAGAATGAAGTCTTTCGTTTCATCGCTGTCCAGTGCCTTGAATATCTCAGCCGGAAGGCAGTCGTCTTTCGCCCAGCCTGTCTGTGTATGATTTACATCGTACATATATTCAAGAGATGTAAATGTTTCGAATCCGAGATTTGCATAGCTTATATCTCTGGAATAGAACTTTGCTTTGTTATTATGGATGGCATGGGTACCGTAGCTGTAACGTCTCCTAAGTACCTGCGCCATACTCTCACACGGTTTCTCGGTGAGAACTGTCTTATACGGATACTCTCCGGCACCAAAGATCTTCGACTTCATACCGGTGATTATCTCAAACTCGGTATTGGCTGTTCCGGCACCGATTGCAGGCACCGTAAGCCATCCCGAAGGATACTCTTCCTCAAAGGCCTTGAAGTTCGGTATGGATTCGATATCCGTATGAACTCCCCTTACACGGCCGATATCTATAAAGGATTCCAGCTGAAGGATGATAATGTCCGGTTTCTTTGCCGTAACATGTTCCTTGTCCAGCTGAACCGTTTCAAGGAATATCCGGTCTACATTTGACTTATCATAAGTCTCAGGCTTACTGATTCCTATATCCACCACACTGTTGGAGAAACAATATACAAATCCGTAATCCTTATAAGCGGTACCGAGGTTTGTAAACTTGTCCGCTATAAGAGTCGTCTTAACCGCAAGGATGGTCATAACATAAACCACAACAAAGGATGTAAGAACAACTATCGACGCTTTTACTATATGTATCTTACCCTTCATCTTCGGTATAGTGATAAACGCGATCACTATGAGAATGATAAGAAGGATGAGTCCTCCGAATATGAGGATCTGCTGAAAGTTATTAAAATAGATATCCATCATACTGAATACATCGGATATCATGGTTATGTCTATAAACGAGAACGGCGTGATCCTGTATCCCAGGACTACACAGTTACATACTCCCACCGTCATCCAGCACGCCAGTACCAGACACATAAGGAATACTCTTCTTCTGACCAGCAGACAGAACGAAAGAGTGAAAAAGCAGATCGATACATTATAGATATATACAAGCGGATTATTCCACACAAAAAGAACAGCCTTAAGTATTGAACGCCTTCCCAGGATCTCGAGTAAAAACTCAAGCATTACAGCTATAAGAAACATAGAAAGAACCCATTTCCACAGAGGCTGCTCGTATGAACGCTTTATCTTCTCTCCGAGTTTTTTAAATGCATTTTTCATAATAGGGATTATAGCACCACAACTGCTTTAAAACAATTATTGAAAATTTATAAAAATTTATTTGACAACCGTAAATTAGTGTGATAATATATACACCGTTGTAAGGAGCAGCACACAACACTAAGAAATGCGCGAGTGGCTCAGCGGTGGAGCACCTCCTTGCCAAGGAGGGGGTCGCGGGTTCGATTCCCGTCTCGCGCTCTACAGGATCCAATGTAAATTGGATCCTTTTTCTATTCTCAAAAACAATCAAAAATTTAAGGGCGGATTTAGGTCCGCCCTTTTACATTTACTTAGATATACATTTTTCATTTCTGTCGGAAGTAATTCCGTTATAGGTCTTTCCGGGACCCGGCTTACCCTTCTCAACGATCACGATCTGAATTCCTTCGAGTCGTTTTGAATATCCTCCCGTACCGGAAGCCTCTCCGTTCTTAGCCCATCCGAGCCATCCGTATGTCTGTGCGTGTACTCTGTAATATACATCGTAGTACTTATTCATATCACCGGTAAGTTCGATACGTATAGCCTCCAGACGTTTTGATTGTCCGTTGGTTCCGGCCATAGCGCCGTTATACTTCCAATCCATCCAGCCGTATGTCTGTACATAAGGCCTGTATCTGATACCGCCTTCATAAGGAGTTCCGCCAAGCTTGATCTCGATTCCTTCAAGACGCTTAGCCTTTCCTACTGTTCCGGATACTGCTCCGTTTGCTACAAAGTTCTGCCAGCCGTAACTCTCAACATGAGTTCTGTAAGATACGTCCGGTGCTTTTGTGATATATGCAGAACCCGGAGTCTGCTTTGTAGATGACGTAATATTTCCGAGTTTATCAAGTGTTACTCCGTCAACCTTATAATTTCCGTTTACGGATGTTCCCTTCGGAACAAGTATAACCTGAATAGCTTCAAGTCTCTTTGAAAGTCCGGCTGTTCCGGCATTCTGTCCGTTCTTAGCCCATCCGAGCCATCCGTATGTCTCAGCCTGTACTCTGTAATATACATCATACTTCTGAGCCATTTGACCAGTAAGTCTTATCTGGATAGCTTCCAGTCTCTTTGACTGACCGCTGGTTCCGGAAAGCGATCCGTCTCTTACCCAGTTCTGCCAACCATAACTCTGAACATGTGTCCTGTATTCGATACTTCCCGGAACAGGAGCATTTTCAAGCTTTAATGTAATAGCCTCAAGTCTCTTAGCCTTTCCTACAGTACCCGAAAGCTTTCCGTCCTTAACAAGTCCCTGCCATCCGAAACTCTGAATATGTGTTGAATAGCTTACACCTGTCTTAAACAGATTATTATATGATGTGACGCCGTTTACTTCCAGGGTTCTTTCAAGCATAACCTTGAATTCGTCGCCGGTAGCATATCCTCTCGGATCCAGATAGCGCTCGCCCTTATTCTCAAAGTTGTCGTCATTCTGATCACCCTTGCCTGTCATGATCCTGTATGTGCAGGCCCAGCAGACAGCTTCCCATGCATAATAATCTACATCATAGTAATCTATATAATCATCACTTCTGCCGAAGTCAATTTCTCTCCTATATCCCATGAATTCGCAAAATCTCATCAACATGAAAGCCACATCCTGTCTTGAGATATACTTACCTACACCAAAGGTGTCGTCATATACATCAGGAACGCCATTGCACAAGGCATACTTCTCTCCCCAGAGAATTGCATTGTAATAAGATGTACCCGGCTTAACATCCTTAAATCTGGACTTAAGTCCGCTTACGTTCGGTTTACCGGCCATCTCATAGAGTGTCTGACATACATATTCTCTTGTTATATAGCTTTCCGGATTTATAACAGGAGGATCCAGT
This sequence comes from uncultured Lachnospiraceae bacterium, assembly GCA_902780985.1. The sequence continues at coordinate 9,680 of CACZHN010000063.1, forward strand.
CTGGATGGTGAAGGCGCCCCTGAAATAGGTGATGTATTTACCTTTGTCTTATAGTCCAGAACCAGAAGAAATATGTTATCTCCGCCGGTAGAAGTATCCCCACCGAATTCCAGTTTCCATGCCTGTCCTTTGCACACATTAGGTACAGGATAATTCTCACCGTCATTATAAACCTTTATAAGTCGTCGGCAGTTACCTATCTTGATTTCCGTCATAGGATTTGTAAACGCCATCAGATAATATAATTCCGTATTCTTTGAGATATCGAGATTTTTAATACTGTTACGTCCGCAGTCCAGATAAACCAGCTTCGGATTATGAGTAACATCCAGACTTGTAAGTCCCGGAAAATCCGTTTCCGGATTCTGATTGTAGCTTACTATAAGCTTTGTAAGTTCCGGATTGTGTGTTACATCAACCTTTGACGCGTTATTCTGCGCACAATTATAGTATTGAAGTCCCGGACACTTACTTACATCGATACTTCCGAGCTCGGGATTATTCCAGATATCAAGTCTCTTCATCTTAGGACAGCATGTTACATCAAGCTTCTTAAAATGATTACTGAATGCATCAAGATGCTGCATGTTCGGATTGTGACTTAAATCCAAAGAGTAAAGTCCGCAGTCGCCGCACATAAGATGCTCAAGTTTAGGATTTCCACTTAAATCCAGCTCTCCTACCGGGCTCGAATTACATTCGATATAGGACATATTGTAATTGTTTTTTACATTAAGAGATGTAAGATTCGGACAATAGAAACAATACACCCACTCCAGGGAAGGGGTAGATGAAAAGTCCAAAGATGTGAAATCATTATAGGCACACCATACACCTGCTATCTGCTGGTTGCCGCTAAGATCAAGCTCAGTCAAATGATTGCGAGAACAGTAGAGTCCTCTCAGTTCCACGAGATACTCTATACCGTCAAGTGAATAGATATCCATTCCGTCGCACTGAATATTTCTTGCGACCAGAATTTCATCAGCGTCAAGTGTTCCGTTTTTATCTTTATCGAAAGCGCTCGATACATATGCCCTGAAATTGGCATCAGGAAATGTAGATGCGGTGATCTTTACAGGCTTGATAGGCGCCAGATCCTCTTCCTCCGCATCTGTATCGGTAGCTAACAGTTCCTCATACTCGGTGGTATCCGGAAAATAACTCTCCGGTATCTCCGTTACAGTCTCGTTCACAACAGGCACTTCAGGCACAACCGGTTCCTCGGTCACAACAGGCACCTCGGTCACAACAGGCGCCTCGGTTACTCCAGGCACTTCAGGCGTCTCAGGTACCTCCGGCACTTCGACCTCTTCTCCGGGCTGTTCCTCAGGAGTTTCTTCCGGAAACTCAGTCACTACTTCCGTATCGTAAGTCACGAAATCTGAAGCCAATACTTTGTCCGCTCCACTGCCAAGAGTCATAGTTACTGCCAATATTCCGGCAACAACCTCGGAAAACATAAAACCTTTTTTCCTCATTTACGATATGTGTCTCTGTCTTCTCAACTCCCTCATAGCCCTTAACAACCTTATATACCTCGTCAAGGCCCTCTGTTGAGTCTGTTACTATTCTCAGTACAAAATCGAATTCTCCCGTCTGATAATAGCATGCAGCGATGCTGTTGTTGCTCTTTACAAGTTCTTCAAAGCCTGTGTAATAATCCGGATGCTTAAGACTTACATCCATAAGAGCCACCATGTTATTTCCGATCATATCCTGATTGATATCGATGGTATAGCCCTTTATAAGTCCGGTATTCTCCATTTTCTTAATACGCTCTATAACAGCCGAAACGGAAAGTCCTACATCCTCACTGATCGCTGAAGAAGTAAGTCTTGCATTTGCTTTAAGGGCTTTAAGAATTTTCTTATCAAGCTTGTCCATAACTAATTATCCTCCATAAGTTGTTTTACATATTTATAATAATCCAGCTCGCATATGGCATCTGCCATCCTGAAGCGGTTTGATACTGTGGATTTTAAATTCTCGAGTTCGGCATCGGGAACGGTCCCCCTGCCCTTTGTCGGTATAACCTCACAGGTATTTGCGTTATACCTGAAATCATCCGTAATAAAGCTTCCGTCATGCATGATGACAAGTCCCGGATTGTCCGACATTATATCCCTGCCTACCAGCATTCTGGAATCATACTCTACTCCCATAAGGTTCAGCACCGTCGGAAGTATATCCAGAGAACTGCACACCTTATCAACCTTTACCGGCTGTTCCATGGAAGCGGAATAAATAATAAGGGTATTCTTATAGCAGTCAAAAGTCGGATCAAGATAACTTCCCGCCAGTTCGTTCGGAATTTCCATGTTATCGTAGGGAACATGGTCTCCGCAGATAACGATAAGCGTCCTGTCTGCAATTCCCGCCTCTTCCAGATCCTGATTCAGTTCCTCCATCATTATCTCGAACTCCAGCTGACAGGCAATATAAGCCTTCGTGGTATCCGTATAATAAAGATCTTCAACCAGTTCACGGTTCTTCTGGGACATGGCATTTCCGCCGAAGTTATACTCCAGATGTCCGCTGACGGTCATATAGTAGACATGGAACGGTTCGGAATAAGCATACTCATGAAATGTATTCTCTTCCATAAAAGCATCCGACTGAGGCCACAGCATGCCGCCTCCCGGCTTAGTCTCATAAGCCAGTCCGTTTCCTACGCCCGTAAAATTATCGTATCCGAAATACGGTCTTGATATATTTCTGTCGTAATATGTATATCCGTTATTATGGTACGCAAATACATTGTAGCCTTTTTCCTTCAGTGCATTTCCCGGAACGAAAGGCATGGTATTGCCATGCTGTCCGACTCTCTGCATACTGAGATATCCGCTGCTTTTCGGCATAAGTCCCGTAAGGTTTGCGTACTCTCCTCCCAGAGTCGATCCGTACCACAGCGGCGTGTAGAAGTTCTTGAACACAAAACCGTTGTGACTCATCTTATATAACTCGGGAGTTCTCTTCTTATCTATCACATAGCCGTCAAAACCTTCCGCTGTGATAAGTATAAGATTATATCCTTCGAACATTCCCGTATAATCATTGGTATATGTAGGAAGGGATGAATTTATATAACTGTTAAGCTGAAGCACCGATTCGTTGGTTGTTATCTCGCTCATCCTTCCCAGATCAACAGGTAACACCTGTGCTGAATAAACCTTTGGTTCTTCTTCAGTTACTTCTTCGGTTACGGCTTCCGTACTTTCTTCGGTCACTTCCTCGGTTACGACTTCTTCCGTTGCGGCTTCCGTAACGGCCACATAAGCCTCATGTTCGAATCCCGTATCGGTATCCACGCCTTCGGTCTCGTTGATGTGTCTTAGCGCATAATAGCCGTCACGCAGTATAGTCTCGGTCACGCCCAGCTTTTCCACCGATATCTCCACCGATGAATAAGTCCTCAGAACGGACAGCGGAGAATTCTTATCATCTCCCTGCGTTCCCAGCAGAAGGTAATAATAGAATCCGGCTATGAATACAACACCTACCATTACCAGATAAGCCGCCAGACTGTGGCGTTCAAAAGCCGACCATTTGAAGATATAAACTATAGCCGCAGCCATAACCAGAATTATAAGAATAAAAGGAACTATCTCCTTTACAATTCCGGAGGCGATTGTGCTTTTATAATCAAGCGCCTGATTTGCGATCCCGCCTGTTGCGGATAAGGAAAAATAATTGGCAAATACACTGCTGTATATCAGCTGCACCAAAAAATAAACCGCAAAAAAAGCTACCGTTACTGTTGAAACAATCTTTCCCGCCAGTCGCGGCAGCAGACTTATGATATAGCCTATAACCAGGGAAACGACGACAACAAAATAAACCTTATTTAAAAGGTTTATAGATAGGCCGCCGAATCTTCTTATATGAAATATAATCTCAATCAAGAGAAGGAAAACAGTAAAGAAACACTCCGGACTCCTTACTGCTTCCCCAACTTTTTCTCTCATTTTCTAATTTACCTATACGGTCATTCCTAGAAAAGAATATTCCTTCTGTTTCTGAGAAGTACCGCTCCGTTAACTATATTGAGAACGCCGAGAGTAACTCCCATGATGATGATAATAACACCGATAGCAATACTTCCGCCGCCAACATTCTTAAGTACCTTGTAAACCTTTTCCATTATATATGCCTCCTCTGTAATGTAATAAATTAAACTGTAAACTATTTAACACCGTACTCATCGTAGTAAGCATTAAGACGTCCGAGAAGCTCGTCGTCAATAACCTTCTTCTCTACGAGGTAATCGATGATCTCGTTCATGGATACGATGGCATTTGTCTCGAATCCGTAAAGATCCTTTATCTCTTCAAGAGCACTCTTATCGCCCTTACCGCGCTCACATCTGTTAAGGGATACCATAAGACCTACGATAGTCACATCTCCCTGAGCTCTGACGATAGGAATTGTCTCTTCCATAGACTTACCTGATGTTGTAACGTCCTCAACAACCACTACTCTGTCTCCGTCCTTGATAGGGCTTCCGAGAAGTATTCCGGCATCACCGTGATCCTTAGCTTCCTTACGGTTTGAGCAGTATCTTACTTCCTTACCGAAAAGTCTGCTGTAAGCCATAGTTGTAGCAACGCTGATCGGAATACCCTTATATGCAGGTCCGAATATTACATCAAAATCATCACCATATGTATTATGTATTGCCTTTGCATAAAACTCACCAAGGCGTGTAAGCTGACTGCCTGTTATGTATAATCCGGCATTCATAAAAAAAGGAGACTTTCTGCCACTCTTTAAAGTGAAGTCACCAAATCTGAGTACATTACTCTCTAACATAAAATCAACAAATTCCTGCTTATATGCTTCCATTATTCCTCCTGTAAACCGGCTGTTATAATTAATGCTTCAACAAGAAAAATCCCTGAGTAAACATCGGGCACCGGTTACTCAGGGACTATAATAGCATAAATATTCTATTAATTCAAATAAATGAAAATAAATTTTACTGTTTTCGGCTTAATATTTTGTCCAATATCCTGTCAGCCGCTTCTTCCTTCGAAAGCAGAGGCAGTTCTTCCATATCATCAGCTGTTATAAGCGTAATGATATTGGTATCCACCTGATATCCTGCTCCCGGCTGGGTAAGGCTGTTTGCGCAGATCATATCCGCATTCTTGGAAGCGAGCTTCTTACGTGAATTCTCTATAAGATTCTCTGTTTCCATTGAGAAACCACAGATAAACTGACCTTCCTTCTTACTCTGACCCAGAGTCTTTAAGATATCAGTTGTACGCTTCATCTCTATTGAGAGTCCGCCCTCTGATTTCTTTATTTTATTCTCTGCTGTTACAGTCGGAGTATAATCAGCCACTGCAGCAGACATTACGATAATGTCCTTATCAGAAGCTTCACTATTCATGGCTTCGAACATATCAGCCGCACTTGTAACATTTATGGTCTTAACTCCAAGAGGCGGAGCAATGTTTACAGGCCCGGATACAAGAGTTACGTCAGCGCCACGGCGTGAAGCCTGACGAGCTACGGCATAACCCATCTTTCCGGATGAATGATTCGTAATTATCCTTATAGGGTCGATAGCTTCCTGGGTAGGTCCTGCATTTACAAGTACCTTCATACCCTGCATATCCTTATCATGAGATACGGCGAGGCATACTGTTTCCACCAGAAGTTCCGGTGAAGGAAGCTTTCCCTTGCCTTCATAACCACAGGCAAGATAACCTGTAGCAGGATCAATAACCTTAAAGCCGAATCTCTTCAGCTTCTCAATATTATCCTGAACTATTGCATTTTCAAACATATGCACATTCATGGAAGGTGCTATATATATCGGACATGTAGCCGGCAGAACCGTTGTGGTTACCATGTCGTCTGCTATTCCGTTGGCAAGCTTACCGATAACAT
>CACZHN010000064.1 GCA_902780985.1 uncultured Lachnospiraceae bacterium
CGCCGTCTGACAGGCTTATGATTTCAGTAGCTTCATGATTCTTCCCAACCCTCAAAGCTTTGGGCGGAAGTGCTCCGACTCATCGATGCCCGTATCGCATGCATCGGATGACACGCGGCGGACAGCTGCCATTAGGCAGCGAGTGCTACTCTATCGTTAGCGTTTATTTTTTTTAAAGGTTTTAACGAGGTCCCTCACCTCGGATGGCTGCCCTGATTTCAGAATCCCTGTCGAAACCAGTACTACCCCGGTCTGGTATATTTAGATTAATCTACTGACGGCTCTTCAATAGGATCGGCTTCAATAGCCTCTGCTCCTACTTCTGCCTCGCCGTTATCGACTGTAGCAGCTTCGCCTTCTGTAGTAGTATCTGCTTCTGTTACATCTTCTGCAGGCGCTTCTGTTGCTTCTTCACTTGTATAAGTGTTTCCAACGAAGAAATCAGCATAGTTTTCAACCCAGTAATTATCGAACCACTCACTGTAATGAAGTGATGAGATGGTTGCATGCTCTTCGGCTTTCTTCTTCTCGTATTTGTAAATAGCCTTACCGAGAGGAATTCCTATAAGTGCTCCGAAAGCAAGTGCGAGTATAAATACTATAAGTGCTTTCTTTACCTTCTGAAGTTTTAAATCTCTTGATCTGTTTTTCTTTTCTTTCTTATATCTGTCTACTTTTGCCTGACTCATGATAATCACCTTTTTTATGTTTCAGATATGCGGATTCCCATCCACACCCAATGCATTATTTTACATTTATCCGACATGAAAATCAATATATTATTATTTTAAGTTCCTGATCTTAAAATCTCTCTGAGCTTCTCTCTGCTGGTCTTTTTTAGCTATATCCGCTCTCTTATCATAGAGCTTCTTACCTCTTGCCAGACCTACCTCGATCTTAACGTTACTGTTGTTCCAGTAAACCTTAAGAGGCATAAGTGTAAAGCCCTTCTCTTTGATCTTCTCAGCCAGTTTCCTGATCTCGTACTTATGAAGCAGGAGCTTTCTTTTTCGGAGAGGATCCTTGTTGAATATATTTCCCTTCTCATAAGGATTGATATTCATCTTGTAAATGAATACCTCTCCGTTCTCAACGCCTATATAGGACTCTTTGATGGAACAGTTGCCCTGTCTGAGGGACTTAACCTCTGTTCCGAAAAGTTCTATTCCCGCTTCGTAAGTCTCGTCGATGAAATAATCATGATAGGCTTTCTTATTGTTTGCTATTAATCTTGTGCCTTTTTCCTTTGCCATCTTTATCTGCCTTTATCTTATTCTGTGAATTCGAAATCGATCACTCTGTCGATTTTATCACATTTTACAACTTTAACAACTGCTTTATCTCCGAGACGGAATCTGCGTCCCGTGGAGTTGCCTGCCATTTCCATCTTTTCCTCGTTGTAAACATAGAAATCATCATCCAGAGATGCCACGCTTACGGCTCCCTCGATTGTATTCTCCAACTCAACGAAAATGTACTGGGATGTAAATCCGGAAATCATACCGCTGAACTCTTCACCGATATGCTCGGACATGTATTCTATCTCCTTAAGCTTCTCCACATCACGCTCTGCGGTCTCGGCTCTTCTCTCCTTAAATGAATTATCCTCCGCAACCTTCGGAAGCAGTTTGGAATAATGCCTTATGCGCTTCTCATCCAGCTTTCCGTGGAGGTTCTCCTTGATGATCCTGTGGATCTGAAGATCCGGATATCTTCTGATAGGAGAAGTAAAATGACAGTAATACTTGCAGGCCAGTCCGAAATGTCCGAGACACTCCGTTCCGTAGCGAGCCTGCTGCATGCTTCTGAGAGTCAGTCTGGTTACAAGCGCCTCGTAAGGCTTTCCTTCTATACTCTTAAGAAGCTTCTGGAATTCCTTCGGATGCATCTTGTCACGGCTTACCTTAAAGTACATGCCGAAATTACGGATGACCGCCCGAAGAGAATCCACCTTCTCCTCATTCGGAACCTCGTGAACTCTGAACTCGAAAGGAAGGTCTGCCCAGTAATACTCTTCTGCCACGGTTTCGTTGGCTATGAGCATGAAGTCCTCGATGATCTTTGTGGCGCAGTTTCTCTCGTAAGGCTTGATCTCTACCGGCTTTCCGTCATCATCTACGATGATCTTGGTCTCGGAAACATCGAAATCGATGGAACCTCTGGCGGTTCTCACCTCTCTCAGCTTCTCGGAAAGCTCAAGCATAAGTCTGAACATAGGGATAAGCGGCTTATATCTTTCAACAGGCGCACCCTCACGGCCTTCAAGGATAGCTGCCACATCCGTATAGTTCATTCTCTCATTTACATTTATAACACCTTCGCATATCTCATGAGATATCACACGGCCTCTGTCGTCTATATCCATAATGCAGGACAGAGTAAGTCTGTCCACGTCGTGATTCAGCGAGCAGATTCCGTTGGAAAGCTTATGCGGAAGCATAGGGATAACACTGTCTACCAGATAGTTACTGGTACCTCTGTTAAGTGCTTCCTTATCCAGCGCGGAATTCTCCTTAACATACTCGGATACGTCCGCTATATGAACGCCCAGATGATATATGCCGTTCTCATATGTAAGAGTTATGGCATCATCCAGATCCTTTGCATCTTCTCCGTCGATAGTTACGGTATCCAGATTTCTGAAGTCGCGTCTTCCCTCCAGCTGTGCCGGATCCACCTCTTCCGGAATCGAAAGAAGCTGCTGCTCAACCGCATCCGGGAACTCCACAGGAATGTTGTAACTCTTTATTACGGAAAGGATATCCGTAGCAGGATCATCCACATGTCCTATAACCTCGGTAACGACGCCCGTCGGCGACTTCTTGCCGTTGCCGTAATCCTGAAGCTCCACGATAACAAGGCTTCCCGAAACCGCACCCTTGCTGGCCTTTTCCGGAATGAAAATGTCATCGGCAATCTTCTTGTTGTTCGGGATTACGAAACCGTAACCGTCGGAAGCCTGATACACACCGATAAGTGTGGTTATGCCTCTGTTAAGAATGCGGACAACTCTCGCCTCGCTCTTCATATCCCTTGCATAACTTCTCTTGGTAACCTGGATAAGCACCTTATCATCATGAAATGCATTCAAAGAATCCTTAAGCGGTATAAAGAAGTCATCCGAATATCCCTCAACGCTTACGAAACCGAAGCCTCGTCTGGTGCTGAGGAAAGTTCCCACCAGCACATTGTCCGGCGGAAGCATATATCTGTTATTCTTTGTCTTTACGATGCTGACCTCGTCTTCCATATCAGTAAGAAGCTTGAGGAACTTATCATCGTCTTCATCATCTATTTCAAAAAAGTTCTTTAATTCCTTATATCTGGATGGCTTATAATCCTTCTCTGCCATACGGTCAAGAAGTCTCTCGTGTAAATCCTCACGAAACGCCAGTTCCTCTTCAGAATACTCAACCTCATTAAAATCCATATTAATACCCCCGTTTATATCCAATACAAAAACGCAGCCTGATGCCGCACCACTGATTACATTATAATACCGATAACCCTATTTGAGAAATAAAAAAAGTGCTCTGCATAAACAGAGCACTTTGAAATAAACTCTCTTATCTAAACCACTTTGATCCGAGGATTGCTGCAAGCACGAAGAACAGTATTCCGAGAAAAGCTGTAACTCTCTTGATGACAGCTTCCTTGGAATGCTTCTTATTCTTGCTCCAATATGTATCTACAGTTCCTGTAAGTGCGGAACCAAATCCCTGATCTTTTCCTTCCTGAGAAAGAACTATGATTGTAAGTGCTACTGCTACTAAAACAAATAAGATTGTAAGTGCGATCTTCAACTTTATCATCCTCCAAAAATCAGCTGTTCGATTACAGCTTCCGAAAAATCATACTTGGTTATATTAGCATATCAAAGCACTATATGCAAGAGCAATTTTTACATTTTATTTTAATCTTGATGGATTTCATCAAATGACATATACTACACTAGATTCTTAAGAAATGAGGAACCGAAATGAGTATATTAAATGTAGAACACCTGACCCACGGATTCGGAGACAGGGCCATCTTTGAGGATGTGTCATTCCGACTTCTTGCGGGAGAACATATAGGACTGGTCGGAGCAAACGGTGAAGGAAAATCCACCTTCATGAATATAATCACAGGTTCGCTCCAGCCGGACGAAGGAAAAATCGAATGGGCTAAAAACGTAAAGGCCGGTTATCTGGATCAGCATGCTGTCCTTAAGGAAGGCATGACCATAAAAGATGTACTGGCAAGCGCTTTCGAGCCGCTCTTTGATATGGAAGCCCGTATGAACGAGCTTTATGAAAAGATGGGCGATGCCACCGATGAAGAAATGGCAGCATATATGGAAGAAACCGGAACAATTCAGGACCTTCTGACAAACCACGACTTTTATATGATAGATTCAAAGGTCGAGGAAGTCGCCAGAGCTCTGGGTCTTCTGGATCTCGGACTGGACAGAGACGTAACGGAACTTTCAGGCGGACAGAGAACAAAAATACTTCTCGGAAAGCTTCTGCTTGAGAAGCCTGATATCCTTCTTCTGGACGAGCCTACTAACTATCTGGATGCCGAGCACATCGCATGGCTTACAAGATATCTGCAGGAATATGAGAATGCTTTCATACTCATTTCCCATGATATCCCGTTCCTGAACAGCGTAGTCAATATCATCTATCACATGGACGGTCAGTATCACTCTCTTGATAGATACGTAGGTGATTACGATAAGTTCACGGAAGTATACGAAGCAAAGAAGGCACAGCGTGAAGCCGCATATAACCGTCAGCAGCAGGAAATCGCAGAGCTTAAGGATTTCGTAGCCCGTAACAAGGCAAGAGTCGCAACAAGAAATATGGCCATGTCCCGCCAGAAGAAACTGGACAACATGGATATAATCGAGAAGATATATGATAAGCCGAAGCCGGAATTTAACTTTATAGTCGGAAAAACTCCGAGCAAGGTACTTTTCGAGACCAAGGATCTGATCATCGGATATGACGAACCGCTTTCATCTCCTCTTTCGGTTCACATGGAGCGCGGTTCCAGAATAGTTCTCACAGGTTCCAACGGTATCGGTAAGACAACTCTTCTGAAGAGTATCCTCGGACTTATCCCTGCACTTCAGGGAAGCGTGGAACTGGGCGAAAATCTTGAAATAGGTTATTTCGAACAGGAGATGCCTTCGGATATAGAGACCACATGTCTTCAGGAAATCTGGAACGAATTCCCGGGATTCACTCAGTATGAAGTACGTTCAGCCCTTGCAAAATGCGGACTTACAACAAAGCATATCGAAAGCAAGTGCAAGGTACTCTCCGGTGGAGAGCAGGCAAAGGTACGCCTCTGCAAGCTGATAAACAGAGCATCCAATCTTCTGGTACTGGATGAGCCTACAAACCATCTGGATGTAGACGCAAAAGACGAACTGGCCGGAGCCTTAAAAGATTATAAGGGAAGCATCCTTATGGTATGTCACGAACCTGAATTCTATGAGGATATCGCAACCGAGATATGGGATTGTACCAAGTGGACAACCAAGATATAAATGACGCACGGGATGGCACACGGGGACGGAGGTTAAGTATTCATTTTGAATACTTAACCTCCGTCCCCGTGTGCCATCCCGTGTGTCAACTTTTTATTCCGCTTTCTTATACAGCAATCCGAAGGTTCCCGGACCGCAGTTAAGTGCTATAACCGGCGAAGCCTGCTGGAATATGATTCTTTCAAACTTCACCTTCTTTTCAATCTCTTCTCTTATCATATCCAGGTCTTTCTGTCGCATACCTACATAGGTTACAAAGAGAAGGCTCTTATCTATATTCTGATGGAACCTGAGTTCCGAATCGATATAGTGTTTCCAGGACTCTTCCTGGGTTCCGAAGAATACCTTGCTCACGGAAAGCTTTCCGTTCTTCATTCTGAGTACAGGTCTCATAAGGATAGCATTGGAAATAACGTATATCTTATTATCCACCTGTCCGGTTCTTGCAAGGAACTTAAGACTGCTTACAACAAAGCTTGTAGAGAAGTCTTTACGCATGTTCTCAAGCCGTGATTTGATATCAGCGGCATTCCTGCCTTCCTTGACCATACGGCACGCCTCAAGGACCATAAGTCCCTGTCCGCTTGATAAGTGACCCGAATCTACAATGGTAACATTATCAAAGGCTTCCGACGCTTCCAGAGCTATCAGGCATGAGCTGTTTGCTATTTCTTTTGAAATGGATATATGAATTATATTCTTTCCCTTTGTAAGAAGGCCTGCGAAGTATGATTCATATTCCTCAACAGAAGGAGTAGACTTCTTCGCTACCTTTCCTTCATCTTCCATATAGGCGATAAGTCCCTGAGCCTCTATCTCCTTTCCGTCGGCAAAAACGCCTTCCGCCGTCTGGATCTTATGAGGGATGATCGCTATATTGTACTTCTCTATAAGATCAGGTGAAATGTCAGCGACACTGTCCGTAGAGATGATTATCTCTTCTTTTCTGTCATGTTCCTTCAGCCAGGACATACTCTCTTCCACGATCTTATCATCGGAATATACGGTATGTACTAAATTCTTCGGCAGAAGTCTGAGACACTCTCGCTCAAGTGCTTCACCGCTGGTAGGCTTTACCAGATATCCGTCAAATCCCTCGGCACCGTAGATCTGCTTATTCTCGGCATCGGCATTTGCGGTAAGCACCACAAATCTTGAATCACGGCAGAGACCGCCCACCTGACTCTTTATGTTGTGATAACACTCGATACCGTCCATTTCCGGCATAAGGTGATCCATAAAGATTATATGGTACTCTCTGGTCAGCGTCAGCTCGAGAGCCTCGGCTCCGCTGAGTGCGGTATCAATCTGCATTCCCGTATCACGGAGAAGCTTCTTAACGACCATAAGGTTGGATGTATTATCATCCACAACCAGAACTCTCGCATCCGGAGCATCAAAACGCTTCTGATATCCCGGATTGTTGTCGGATACACTCTTCTTATCCGGATTGAATATTCTCTCTCCCGCAACCGCCGTACTTGCGATCTCCTGAGGAATATCCACCACAAATGTAGATCCGCTGGTATATACGGAATTGACATTCACGGTTCCTCCCATCAGCTCAACCAGCTGCTTAACTATGGCAAGACCAAGACCGGTTCCTTCAATGTATCTGTTCTCGTTTTCATCAACTCTTTTAAATGCATTGAAGAGGTACGGGATACTTTCCTTCTTGATACCGATACCTGTATCTGTAACGGAAAAGCTTACATTTCCCTTCTTCTCATCTATCTGATTAAACTGTATGGAAAGGGTTACCGAACCCTCGTTTGTATACTTGATCGCATTGTTCAAAAGGTTGATGAGGATCTGCTTTATGCGGACCTCGTCACCCACAAGCTCTACAGGAAGCTTAGGATCCACATCAATTCGGAAGTTCAGCCCCTTCTCCTTGGTCCTCATCCAGAACATTCCGACTATCTCGGATATCATATCGCCGATGTTGTAAGTCGCGTTGGAAAGCTCCATTCTGCCGGACTCAAACTTGGACATATCCAGGATATCATTTATAAGGTGAAGAAGTATCTTACTGGCGGAACGAACGTTGTTGGCATCTTCCGCAACTTCTTCCGAGATATCCTCTCTGAGGATCATCTCATTAAGTCCGATGATGGTATTGATAGGCGTTCTTATCTCATGGCTCATGCTTGAGAAGAACTTATTCTGTGCCTTATTCAGCTCATCGATCTCGCCCCTCTGCTCTTCCGAACGATTATAGGCCTCGCGAAGTATCCTTACCTCAAACTCTATAAGGAAGCACACCAGCATACATACGAGAATGACCGATATCAGCGAATCCTGGAAGACCATCTCCTCATCATGATGATGAATGAGTTCCGGATGCAGATACTGGATCACATAGCATATGACAACCATTGCGATATTGGCTCCCGACAGGAACCAGCGCCTCTTGCCGGAAATGATCATACATATGAAAACATTACAGAATATAAACCAGATCGGTGAACCTCCGTTGATTCCTCCGCCTGTGTTTTTGCGGACCGCTCCGCGTTGAAATGCAATAAAAGCAAGCATACCGAATACCACAAAGGCAATCGCCATGGTTATGATATCTTCTACGCTTTCTCCGATCAGAATTCCTACGATCATTATGACAAACAGGGCTGTCATGGCAACCAGAGTAAGCAATATAAGCATTCTTTCCTGAGCATCCTTCTTCTGATCAAAAAGACCGGATACCCACTCTTTAAATCGTTTCATCTGTTCCTCCGCTACTTATACATTACTCCGGATAAAACTCCAATACTTCATCATCTTCTTCTGAAGTACTTTCCTCCGCTGTCTCAGGTCCGCTGACCGTTCCCAATGCGCGGTTTACGGCATCTGCCACCTTCTCGTATTCATCGACAGCTTCGCCGTGATTCTTTTCAACAAAATCAATTCTTTCTTCTTTGGCTGCAAGCTCAAGGGCTTTAGCTTTAGCCGAAAGTGCCTCCGCTCCTATCATAAGGGATGTGCTCTTAAGGGAATGCACCAGTATGGCATAATTCTTCATATCCTTATCTTCAAGGAACTTATCAAGCTTCCGCTTCTTCTCCTCGGCTTCGCCGGCATACTCCGCAAGTACCTGATCATAGAAATCACGGTCGCCCGCACAGTACTCAACACCCTTCTTTATATCTATTCCGGCACCCGTGAGTATCTCGTCCGGATCACCGGCATTATCTGCAGGCTTCTCTTCCGCCGGTTTTACTTCCTGCTTCTGTACCTGCTTCTTTCTTTCCTCTATCACAGTGCCTTCCGCACTTATATATTCGTAAGATATCAGTCCCTTAGGAAGAACCTTCTTAAGAACACGTTCCAGCTCTATCAGCTCTACAGGCTTACTTACAAATCCGTCAAAACCTTCGGCAATAAACATCTCTCTTGCGGTACTGAGTGCATTTGCGGTAAGGGCTATGATGGAAAAGTCACGTCTGTTTTTACCCGCCTCGTATCTGATACGCTTCATGGCTTCCACGCCGTCCATTCCCGGCATCATGTGATCCATGAATATAAGATCGTAATCTTTATCTCTGCACATGGCGATGGCTTCTTCGCCCGAATTTGCCGTGCTGACTTCCATACCGTAACGGCGGAATATTCCTTTAGCCACGTTCAGGTTCATCGGTTCATCATCAACTACAAGCGCTCTTACGCCGTTGCAGCGCATACGTCTTTCAGGCTCCTGAGCCTTATCCTTATCGGAATTAAGAACAGCCACAACAGGGATGCAGTAAAAAGGCTTCTGCATGATCTGCGCCCTTGAACCGTAAGGAAGCTCATAACTTTCCTTTGCCACGATGACAACCTTCATCCTGTCGGCAAGGGATTCCAGATATTCGCGGTTACCGTCATACTCTACATCGGCAACAAAAAGATGAGTAAGATTTACTCTTTCCAGAAGCTTCTTCAGGTCATCCACGTTGTCCACACGGTGCATGGTAGTCTTAAGCCCGCGCACTATACTAAGAATCATCTTGTTATAGAATTCACGGACATTCGGGTTCGGATATTTAGCCATATCAAGAAATGCACCGAGGGCAATCTTTGATTCATCCGCTACCATCATGCAGCGTCCGTCATCCACAACTTCCTGCGGAATACTTACTCTTACTGTGGTACCCGCATCCTTTTCACTGTATACGGTCATAAATCCGCCAAGGGCCTTTACAAATCCGGATACAATTACCATGGATATACCGAGACCGCCGGAACGGACTTCTCTTCCTGACTTAGCCTGATAGAATCTGTTATAGATTCTGTCCAGCTCGTCTTTTGTCATACCTACACCTGTATCCGTTATCTCCAGACACAGATTGATTCCGTAATCCTGCTTGATACAGGACAGCTTTACATATACACCACCGTCCTTTGTATATTTAAGGCCGTTATTGATTGTATGATACAGTATTCTTCTGAGCTTGACCGGATCGCCCTTCAATATTGAAGGAATCTCCGCATCCACATCTATTACCAGTTCCAGATTTTCCGGAATGATCGGTCTGAGTTCCGTTACAAGATCGTTCAGAACGGATGCTATCATGTAGTTACTGCTGTTAACTACAAGACTGTCCATCTCGATCTCCGAATAATCCAATATATCTCCGACCTGATCGGCCATACGATTTCCGGCCTTCAGGATTTCATTCATATTCGTTTTAAGTTCTCTGTCGTCTTCTTTATCCAGCATTACATTTGTAATGCCGAGAATCGCATTTATAGGGGTTCTGAGTTCGTGAGAAAGGTTTGCCATGAAGGAATTCATACGATTTGTACTTTCATTCAGTTCGGCAATTCTGTTGCCGGT
This sequence comes from uncultured Lachnospiraceae bacterium, assembly GCA_902780985.1. Next base: position 10,353 of record CACZHN010000064.1, read on the forward strand.
CTTTCCGAATATAAGCGACCAGCGTCTGATAATGGTACGGGCGAGCCAGCCTGCCAGGAACATAAGGCCTACATGAAGAGCCGTTCTTGTAACCATAAGGCGGTCCCAGTCGGTGTCCATAAGACACATTATGATAATGTCGTAAAGAAGTGTGGCATAGTAAGTTACCTGGCACACATATATGAGCGCTATCTCACCCGTGGTGGTGAAGATCATTATGATCAGGACCATGAGAAAGCCCATATCATAGGTACTCGATACATGTATTCCGTAAAAGAAAAATGATGTCATCATCAGGAGAGTGTATATCCATATACGTGCTCTCACCGACATGAACTGCGTCAAATGCAATCCCCAGCTTACCAGTACTCCCACCAGCATAACCGGGATCACCCACAGTTCCCATGACATCATAATCGTCTCTGCTATGATCCCACAGCAGAGAATAGTATAACTTAACAATACCATTAGAGGAGAGGTCTGAAAGACCTCTCCCTCATTACTGTTTTTCGCCATTTAGCTATCCCCAAAACCTAAAGTAAAACTAAGATAAAACTAATCAAGTCTGTAAAGGAAGAACTTATCCTTCACATATGCCTCCCAAAGATATGTTCCGCTTGCATCAATATCTCCTGCTGAGAATCCTGCAACGATTCCGTCGTAACCTTCCGGAACAAGCAGCGAAACAGTCGGTCTTGCAGTATAATATCCTGCATCGTATCCGTCTACCCAGGTGATCCACTGATAAACATACTTTTCTTCGCCGTTGTAGTTTATCTTATAGCTTCTGTATTTCTCACCGTATGTATCTATGCCGTCTACACAGTTATCGTTAAATAACTTGTCATCATAGAAATCTTCTACCCAGATATAATACTTTGCTCCGACAGAAGTAAATGCATCATCGTAGCAGTCCAGATAAAACTCGAGAGTCTTCTTCTCGTATCCCTCAAGATCCATACCGTTTTCTTTTCCGAAGCTTATTATTTCATCGTTTACCGGCTCGGTTTCATACTTTGTCAGAGCGCCCTTGCATGCTCCGCTGCCGTAGCCTTCCGTATCTACAGTAGTAAAATCAAAGTACTGATTAACCTTATCTTTACCGTAGATTGTCATATCATATCCGGCCAGTGAGGTTCCTGCAGAACCCATATCCTCTGTAGTAGCTTCAGTGGTTGCTTCCGTAGTTGCCTCTGTTGTAGCTTCAGTAGTTGCTTCCGTGGTTGCCTCTGTTGTAACCTCGGTAGTTGCCTCTGTATCTTCCGTATCAGGCTCCGTATCTTCTGTAACATCATCGAAGTATGCGATATACCACTTGCTGCCCTGCTTTACAACTATGAAATCCATAGTGCTTTCTTCATCAAATGATTCGCCCATGAACTCCATTTTAATTTTTGCTGTAGCCTTAATTCTTACAGCCTCTTTAGCTTCAACCTTTACATCGGTCTCATCTTCTATGATTTCTTTAGCCTTAGCAGGTTCCATCTTAACAGGCTCTTCAATCTTTCCGATTTCGATAGTTGCACCGAAGTTCTTAAGCTCATCAAGTGTACTCTGGATATCATCCATATCTCCGCCCATTCCGAGCTCACCCATGTTGCCCTTAAGTTCCGGAGCCATACATTCCATCATACCCTTAGCATCGTATTCCGAATAAGACTTCAGGAATTTTTCAACTACGGCTTCAGGCTTTCCACCCTTCATGCCGAAAACATCAAATACAAATATAAGAAGTATTGCAGCGATTATAAGAACTCCCGCGGAAATGATTCCGATTATAGCACCTTTGCCAAGGCCCTTCTTCGGCTCATCCGGTGTAGGTGGTACATTGCTCGGCTGAGAAGTGTTGTACTGCGGTGCAGATGTATTAGGCGCCTGTGATTTAGGTGCACTGTACTGTATAGCAGGACCTCCCATCGTCTGTCCCTGTGGCTGTCCTCCGAACTGAGGCTGCTGACCAAACTGCTGACCGCCCTGTGGCTGCTGTCCGCTAAACTGCTGCGGCTGTCTCGGCTGCTGCATCGGCTGACCGCCGAACTGCTGTGGTCCTCCAAACTGCTGACCGCCCTGCGGCTGTGGTCCTCCAAACTGCTGCGGCTGCGGCTGTCTCGGTTGCTGCATCGGCTGTCCCTGTGGCTGTCCACCGAACTGCTGTGGTCCGCCGAACTGCTGACCTCCCATCTGCGGCTGCTGACCACCAAACTGCTGTGGCTGCTGCTGTGGAGCCTGAGCCCCCTGTGGATTGTACTGCATTCCCTGTGCAGGAGCCTGAATAGCTCCGCACACAGGACATGAAGGTGCACCGTCAGGAATCTGACTGTTACATATACTGCAAATACTCATTTTCAAATCCTACCTTTCACTATCCCCTGAATATTTTCCGGACAAATTATATCAAAAATCTGCTGTCCGGCCACAAACTGATTATACAAAAAATCAACGCAAAATAACATACATAATTTACGTATTCTCAGCACTTAATCGCCCGATATAAAGCCGCTGATAGACTCTCTTGCCGCATCCATATCCATCTTCAGATCATTCACGGACATTCGCCTTGCTCCCGCTCCGGTAATGATGAGCTGGATCATACCGTCATTGCTGGCTACGGAGATGTCATACTGCTTATGCTTCTCTATGGCGAACTTGGCTATATACTGATCCGCAGTCTCCGCCTGTCTCGTGTAGACCACGTGAATGTTATGATAATCGAAGATCTCCGTTCCGTGTCCCGGCACCTTATAAGCATCGAAAACCACGATGACATTCATCCCTCTTACAGCCTGATAATCGGAAATGTAATCCAGGAGCTTATCTCTTGCGGCCATCATGTTATCTGCGGTAAATTCCTTCAGATCGTCAATGGCATATATCATGTTGTAACCGTCTATTAGAAGATACTTATCTCTGTTCACGCTGTTCCTCAGCTTAACCGCAGAAGCGGAAACACCCGCTCCCGTAGCATTCGAACTTCCCGAAACCGAAGAACCGCCCCTCTTATATATATGTCTTCTTTTTTCAAGAGGATCACTGTGCTTATTGGCTCCCAGAGTTCTGTTCAGGATTTCCTCCACCTCTTCGTATCCGATGGCATCAAGTCTTTCCGTAAGACTTCTCTCATCCTTCTTCTTTCCGGATTTTCCGCCGGTTTCTTCCTCTTCATAAACATCCTGTTCTATACCGAGAAGTTCCTCAATACGGCTTTCCACGTGAGCTCTGGCATCCACTTCATCCCATGGAATATAAGTACCTGCACCATGCTCTGTAAATACGGAACCCGAAGGATTGTTCCTGTCGGAATCCGGATCATATCCGAAGAGTTCCACAACCTCATCCTGATTGTGGCACTTCTTATATCCTCCCATACTTACGCTTACTCTTCCTCGACCTGCGGTAAGCTTAGTAAGCTCGGACTGATAATTCCTCATAAATATCGCCGGAGCAAAACCCGTAAGTATTGCGCTTTCCTCATCACTTTCGGAGAGTATGGCGTTACCCGACATTTTATCTATATCATTCATGACTCTGCCCACATACTCGGTAGGCAGATTGATAATAAAGCTGAAGAACGGCTCCAGAAGAACGCTTTCCGTCTTCATAAGTGCCTGTCTTACGGCACGCTTTGCCGCATGTCTGAAGTCGTAACTTTCGGAATGCTTCACATGAGACTTACCTGCCACCAGCGTGATCTTTACATCCGTAAGCTTGGAACCCGTAAGCACTCCGCGAAGTCTGTCGCGGCTCAGCTCATCCATGACTATTCTCTGAAATGCAGCCCCCAGCTTATCGTAACTGAGATCCGTTCCGACTCTTATACCCATTCCTTCAGGCAGCGGTTCCAGAAGTACATGGACCTCCGCATAATGTCTGAGGGGCTCGAAATGACCTATTCCGTAACTCGGATATGCTATGGTCTCTTTATATACTACGTCTCCTTCATCGAAGGTAATATCCACGCCGAATCTTTCGGCTAACATGCTCTTTATGATCTCCAGCTGGAAATCTCCCATACAGGAAACTTCTATCCTGCCTGTTCTCTCGTTGGAAGATATACTAAGAAGCGGCTCCTCTTCCTCAAGCTCACGGATCATAGGAAGGAATTCACTGTTGCTGAGACCATCCGGAGGTATGATACCGTACTTAAGCACAGCCTTCATTCCGCCTTCCACAATGCCAGGATCTATACCCAGTCCTTCACCTACGGAGATATTCGATATTCCCGTAAATGCAACCACATCTCCGATTTCAGCCTTATCCAGCAGCTTAAATGTACCGCCGCTGTAAAGCCTTATCTGATTTATCTTTTCTTCTCCGACTTCCTCTCTTACGGCTATTTTTCCGGATGTAACTTTTACAAATGTAAGCCTGTTGCCCTTATCATCCTTCGATACCTTATAACATACCGCACCGAAGTCATCCTCCTCGGAAAGAGTCTTATTGCCGTTTACATCCGAATCTCCCAGACTCTTTATTCCGGTAATAAGTTCATCTACGCCGGTCATCTTAAGGGCGCTTCCGTAATATACCGGAAGTATCCTTCTGTTTTCTATCAGTGAAGATATGGTATCCTTCGATAATTCTCCCGTTTCAAAATACTCTTCCATAGCGGATTCGTCGCAGGCCGCAATAGTATCATAGTCCGGCTCTTCATCCGCTGCATGAAATACCGTCTCTCCGTGGAGAAGAAGTTTTTGTTCTATCTCCTTTAACAGAGGTGCGATGAATCTCTTTCTGAAATCTTCTTCGGTTTCATCAGCATACTTCTGCTGATCGACCTTATTGATATAAATAAATACAGGAACCGCTGCCGCATCCAGAAGTTTAAAAAGGCTTCTTGTATCGTCATCGATTCCGTCCGCTGCGCTGATGATAAAGATAGCCGCATCGAGTATTGAGAAAGCTCTCTCCGCATCCGCGCGAAAGTCCGTATGCCCCGGTGTATCGATCACAGTAACCCGTAGATCATCCTCCGGATACTCCAGTACCGCCTGCTTGGATACAATGGTAACTCCCCTTTTTCGCTCAAGGGATTCCGTATCCAGAAAGCTGTCGCGGCTGTCAACCCGCCCGGCTTTTCTTATCATTCCGCTCTTATATAAAAGCGCTTCCGTCAGTGTGGTCTTACCCGCATCAACGTGAGCTATAATTCCCAAAGTTAACTTCTTCATTCAATAATTTCCTTAATTACATTTCTAGAAATACTTCACACATACATCCCTGACAGAACCATGAGAAGATTATAAAGCAATTGGAAGTATCTTGGCAAATAAAAAACAGCCGGAATACCATATCAGGTATCCCGGCTGTTTCTTTATATATTACTGCTTTTCCTTCATAAGATCTCTGATCTCTGTAAGAAGCTTCTCCTCTGCTGATGGCTCCGCTGCCTCTTCAGCCTTCTCCTCTTCCTTCTTTCTAAGTGAGATCATCTTGTTCATGCCCTTAAGCATAAGGAAAAGAACAAAAGCAAGGATGATAAAGTTAATAATCGCCATGATAAATGCTCCGATACCAAGTTCAGCCTCACCTATCTTAACTGTCCATCCTTCAAGTCCTCCTGTTGTGAAGCATCCGATGATCGGATTCAGGATATGCTCTGTAAGTGCATCTACAATGCCCTTAAATGCGCCACCAACGATAACACCGATTGCCATGTCCATTACATTGCCCTTAAGTGCAAACTCTTTAAACTCTGCAATAAACTTCTTCATTAGTCTTCTCCTTCCCCGTAGTAAATATAGTAGTTTATAGTAAAAAACCAATATAAATTATAGTATTTTTATCTTATTATTACAAGGATAAAAATAAAAAAATCGAGCCGTTTTGAATCAAAACGACTCGATTCTAAATCTGTCTTTATAAGCTATTACTTATAGCAAACGATCTTTCCGAAATCTGCCTTAAGTGAAGCGCCACCAACAAGACCACCGTCGATGTCAGGCTGAGCGAAAAGCTCTGCTGCATTTCCGGCATTAACAGATCCGCCGTACTGAATACGAACAGCCTCTGCTGTAGCCTCGTCATAGATCTCAGCGATGCACTCACGGATGCCCTTGCAAACTTCCTCAGCCTGCTCTGTTGTAGCTGTCTTACCTGTTCCGATAGCCCAGATTGGCTCGTAAGCGATAACAAGGTTCTTAACATCATCAGCTGCAACACCGTCAAGGTCACTCTTGATCTGAAGTCTGATCCAATCCATAGTTACGCCCATCTCTCTCTGCTCAAGAGACTCGCCGCAGCAAAGGATCGGTGTAAGTCCTGCTTCGATAGCCTTCTTAACCTTCTTGTTAAGTGTGCAGTCGCACTCCTTGAAGTAGTCACGTCTCTCTGAGTGACCAATGATAACATACTTAACACCAGCATCTACAAGCATTTCTGCTGAGATTTCACCAGTGTAAGCACCCTTATCCTCGAAGTACATATTCTCAGCACCAACTTCTACGTTAGTACCCTTAACAGCCTCAACAACAGGTACGATGTCGATAGCTGGTACACAGTAAACTACATCTACTGCATCATTTACAACGAGATCCTTCAGCTCTGCAACAAGTTCTACAGCCTGTGAAGGAGTCATGTTCATTTTCCAGTTTCCTGCGATTATCTTCTTTCTTGCCATTTTTATATTATCTCCTAATATTATTTATCATTTGCTGCTGCTACACCAGGAAGCTCCTTACCTTCAAGGAACTCAAGTGAAGCTCCACCACCAGTTGAGATGTGGCTCATCTTGTCGCCAAATCCAAGCTGGTTACAAGCTGCTGCAGAATCACCACCACCGATGATTGTTGTAGCATCTGTCTCAGCAAGTGCTTCAGCTACTGCGATTGTACCTGCAGCAAGTGTTGGGTTCTCGAATACACCCATAGGTCCGTTCCAAACAACTGTCTTAGCTGTCTTAGCAGCTTCAGCGAAGAGAGCTCTTGTCTTCTCACCGATATCAAGACCTTCCTTATCAGCAGGGATAGCATCTGAAGATACTGTCTCAACTTCGATAGGTCCATCGATTGGATCAGGGAAACCATCAGCTACTACTGTATCTACAGGAAGAAGAAGCTTCTTGCCAAGCTTCTCAGCCTTCTCGATCATTTCCTTGCAGTAATCGATCTTTGTATCGTCAACGAGTGACTTACCAACTTCCTTGCCCTGAGCCTTAAGGAATGTATAAGCCATACCACCACCGATGATAAGTGTATCACACTTCTCAAGAAGGTTAGAGATAACGTTAAGCTTATCAGCAACCTTAGCACCACCAAGGATAGCTACGAATGGACGTACAGGATTCTCAACTGCATTTCCGAGGAAATCGATTTCCTTCTGCATAAGGTATCCAACTACTGCTGTATCAACGAACTGTGTAACACCAACGTTTGAGCAGTGAGCTCTGTGAGCTGTACCGAAAGCATCATTTACGAATACGTCAGCGATACTTGCAAGATCCTTAGAGAAAGCTTCGCCGTTCTTTGTCTCTTCAGCTCTGAAACGTGTATTCTCAAGAAGGATAACGTCTCCATCCTGCATAGCGTTAACAGCTTCAACTACGTTCTCACCAACTACTTCAGGATTTGCTACGAACTTAACTTCCTGTCCGAGGAGCTCTGAAAGACGAACTGCAACTGGTGCAAGAGTCTTTGTAAGCTTGTCCTCCTCTGTCTTAACCTTTCCAAGGTGTGAGCAAAGGATGATCTTACCGCCGTCAGCGATAAGCTTCTTGATTGTAGGAAGTGCAGCTACAAGTCTGTTCTCATCTGTGATCTTGCCGTCCTTAAGAGGTACGTTGAAATCACATCTTACGAGTACGCGCTGTCCCTTTACGTTGATATCATCAACGGATTTCTTGTTTAATGACATTATGATGTCCTCCTATTATTTATTATATTTATCTCTTACTATTCACAGTCAACTTAAATCGCATTCATAACCACAGCACTTCATGCTTAACTGTCTCCTTCGGAGACCTGTTATATCATATATTTGAAGTTACTGCTGCGCAGTAATGAAAGAATCTCTGACAGAAATACATACTGGTTAGCATTCCGCCTAAAATCCCTGCAACCTGTGAATAGTAACATTGTCTCATTAAGTAGAAAGAGGTCCGGCCGACATTAGACCGGACCTCTCTAAAGGTCTTTAAACCCACGAGTGTTTGTAACTAACAGCTCGGATTTTCCACTAAAGCCCGGATTATAGAATTAGCCAAGCTCTGCGAAATACTTAATTGTTCTTACCATCTGTGATGTGTAAGAATTCTCGTTGTCATACCATGATACAACCTGTACCTGATAAAGATCATCACCAATCTTGCTAACCATTGTCTGTGTAGCATCGAAAAGTGAACCAAATCTCATACCGATAACATCTGAAGATACGATAGGATCCTCATTGTAACCAAATGACTCGCTTGCAGCAGCCTTCATAGCAGCGTTGATGCCTTCCTTAGTAACGTCAGCACCCTTAACTACAGCTGTAAGGATTGTTGTTGAACCTGTTGGAACAGGAACTCTCTGAGCTGATCCG
>CACZHN010000065.1 GCA_902780985.1 uncultured Lachnospiraceae bacterium
AGATCGACGTTGTTACAACACCATCAGGTGACGACGTTGCCATGGTTCACTGCAACAACTGTACATCCGATATAAATGCATGGGCAAATATATTCCGTGAGTATTCCGAGGCTATGGGTATCGAAGTAGATACAAACAAGCTTTACACAACACTTTTCAAGGCAGCTCTCGGCGGAGCACCTGACTGCGGCGGCCTTGCGGGATTCAACTATTTCTCAGGCGAGCCTGTAACGGGATTTGACGAAGGAAGACCTGTATTTGCAAGAAAGGTAAATGCGGACTTCTCATTTGCAAACTTTATGAGATTCAATCTTTACTCAGCAGTAAGCACCCTTAAGGTAGGACTTGATATCCTTCTTAAGGAAGAGCAGGTTAAGGTTGATAAGCTTTACGGACACGGCGGATTCTTCAAGACTCCTGAAGTTGGTCAGAGAATCATGTCAGCTGCAACAGGCGGCCCTGTAACCGTTATGGAGACAGCAGGTGAAGGCGGTGCCTGGGGTATCGCGGTTCTTGCTCTTTACCTTCTTAAGAAGGAAGGACGCAGCCTGTCTGAGTACCTTAACGACGTGATCTTCGCAGGCGAAGAGGGCGTTGAAGTTACTGCATCAGCAGAAGAGATCGAAGGCTTCGATAACTTCATGAAGACATTTAACGCAACACTTCCTATCGAGAAGGCAGCCGTTGAGACATTATAAAGATTGAAACAATAACTAAGGAGATAACTGAACATTATGTTAGAAGAATTAAAGAAAGCGGTCTTCGAAGCCAATCTTGAGCTTCCGAAGAGAAAGCTTGTTACATATACATGGGGAAATGTAAGCGGTATCGACAGAGCTTCCGGGCTCTTTGTCATTAAGCCGAGCGGAGTTGATTACGAGACAATGACAGCCGATGATATGGTTGTTATGGATCTTGAAGGAAACAGAGTTGAAGGAAAGTATAAGCCATCATCTGATACTCCGACACATCTCGAGTTATACAAGAGATATCCTGAGATCGGTGGTGTGGTTCATACACATTCACCAGAGGCTACAGCATGGGCTCAGGCCGGAAGAAGCATTCCTCTTTACGGAACAACTCATGCGGACTATTTCTTCGGTGAGATTCCATGTGCAAGAAGCCTTACAGAGGAAGAAATCAACGGCGAGTATGAGAAGAACACAGGTCTTGTCATCATCGAGACCTTCGACAGCAAGAATATGAATCCTATGTATACACCGGGCGTGCTCTGCACAAATCACGGCGTATTCACATGGGGCAAGGATGCTGCAGAAGCAGTTCACAATGCTGTAGTTATGGAAGAAGTAGCAAAGATGGCTACCAGAACAGAGCTTATCAATCCAAGTGTTAAGCCTGCTCCGGACTGCATCCGCGACAAGCATTTCTTCCGTAAGCACGGTGAGAACGCTTACTACGGACAGGACTAGTCAGTCGTATATTATAAGAGCGAAATAAAATGATAAAGGTATTTTTGGTAGAAGATGAATATGCAATCCGCGAGGGTATAAAGAAGTCCATTAGATGGGAACGTGACGGATTTGAGCTGGTAGGAGAAGCCGGTGATGGAGAGGTTGCATTTCCAAAGATACTTAAAACCAAACCGGATATCCTTATAACGGATATCCGGATGCCTTTTATGGACGGCCTTGAGCTTTCAAGGCTTGTCAAAAAGGAGATGCCGGGCATCAAGATCGTGGTCCTCAGCGGCTACGATGATTTCAACTATGCCCGGGAAGCAATAAGTATTGGGGTGGAAGAATATATCCTGAAGCCGGTTTCGGAAGAATCTCTTATGGAGGAACTTCGGAAGCTGGCTGATTTAGTGCGCGCCGAACGTCAGGATGACGAGGCAAAGGTGAAGTACCTGAGAGACCGTGAGGAGATCAGAATGCTGGAGCAGCAGAAGTTCCTTCACGACATGATCGACGGAAAGCTTTCTATCCAGGATTCCCTTACTCTTGGTAAGGAACTGGGAATAGACATAGCTGCGGAGTACTATTCGGTAGTGCTCATGCAGGTTTTCTCCGGCAAGGGAGACGGCAACATCGATGCTTATTCGGGCACGAAGGAAGAGATATATTCTCGCGTTAAAGCATTTTACAACGATGTAGACAATGTATACCTGTACGAACAGGTAGGTGATGTTATATGTTTCCTTGAGAAAGCGGATTCCTCCGAGGAAATGCGCAGCAGCATATTAAAGGGGATAGAGAACATCAGAAATGTAATGAAAGATTATAAGGACGTTCTGTACTTCGTATCCATCGGAAAGCCGGTGGAAAGGATCAGGGACGTAAACATATCTTACGAGGATGCCAGCCGCAAGTTCGCAGAACGATATATGCTGGACAAGAGCTGTGTATTCTATGAGGAAAGCGGCGAGAAGCCGGTGTTCAGACCGGACAGGAGCGGTTTTACCACGGATATCGATCTTAACAGCATAGATATAAACATGATATCCCAGAAGACCATACTGCATTTCCTTAAGAACGGAACTCTTTCGGAAATCAACGATTTCACTGAAGAGTATTTCTCAAGCATGGGCAAGGAGGCGGTAGAGTCTCTCATGCTCCGTCAGTATGTGCTGGTGGAAGCTATGCTCAGTGCGGCGGTTTTCATGAAAGATATAGGCAGGGAGGACGGCCAGACCGGCGAACTTCCAAAGGAACTCAGCAATCCGATGGAGTATGTATCCACAACGGAGAGCGCGAAGGACTATATCAGAAGACTGCTGGAATATATGCTGGAATACAGGAACCGTATCTCGGATATGAAGTATACGGAGACCATAGAGAAGGCCAAGACTTACATTCAGGACAACTATCAGAACGACGATATGTCACTTCAGACGGTTGCATCTTTTGTAAATGTAAGTACCAACCATTTCAGTGCCATCTTCAGACGGGAGACAGGGGATACATTTATCGATTATCTTACTTCCGTGCGTATGGAGAAGGCCAAGACGCTTCTTGTATGCACTGCCATGAAGACATCGGATGTGGGCTTTGAGGTAGGATACAGGGATCCTCACTATTTCAGTTACATATTTAAGAAGACAGTAGGCATGTCGCCGAAGGAATACAGGAAATCCAAGAAGGAATCGTAAACGAAAGATATGAGTACGGGTGATGCGGTTAAAAAGAAAAAGAACAGCAGGATACAGTCCAAGCTGACGGCCTATATCTGGGTGTGCGTTATCCCATTTATAGTTCTTATTGTAGTAGCCGCAGTACAGCTTCTCGGGTATTATCAGAAGTACGACCTTCTGGTACGAAATATTACAAGTGCAAATGAATTCAACATGGACTTCAAGGATGACATGGATGAGATGATGTACAGGATCATCATCGGTTCGGCCAACTGGACGGATCCGGAGAAGAAGCTTGAGGGAGAAGACCCTAAGGGGCTCATCAGCGACGCAAGAGCGCATTTTACGGAGCTTAGGGAAAAGACTACCGAGCAGAATGTGCAGGCGGACCTGGACGCTCTTATCAAGCTTCTGGGCATCCTTGACGAACGTGTTGACGATATCCTGAGAAATGTTGAAGAGGGCGGACACTATGACGAGAACATGGAAATGCTCGACATGAATATCCGTACCCTCACATCTCTTATTCAGGATGATATTCAGAAATACATTTACGATGAAGCAACCAACATGGAGATGCTTCGTAGACAGGTTGCGGCAAGTCTGGTAAGTTCCATCAGGGTTCTTGTCTTCATGCTGATAGCCATGATCGTTATAATTGTCATCATGTCCCGCCGCCTTTCCAAGAGGATCACTCAGCCGATCACGGAGCTTTGTGATATGACGGAGAAATTTGCGGGAGGAGACTTCACGGTTTCCTATCATACTGACAGCAACGATGAGATGGCGACCCTTGCGGAAAGTTTTAACAGCATGGTTAAAGAGATAGAGACGCTTATCGATGACATTCACAGAGAGCAGGAAAATGCAAAGGATGCCGAGCTCAGACTTCTGCAGGAACAGATCAATCCGCATTTCTTATACAACACGCTGGATGCGATCATCTGGATGACGGAATCAGGTGAGAACAAGAAGGCCATACAGATCATACAGGAGCTTTCCAGCTTCTTCAGAATATCGCTCAGTAAAGGTCAGAGCGAGATCACCATCAGAAATGAAAAAGAACATGTAAGAAGTTATCTTGAGATCCAGCATTACAGATATCAGGATATTCTTGAGTATGAGATAGATTTTGACGAGAACATTCTGGATTACCATATTCAGAAGCTGACTCTTCAGCCTATAGTTGAAAATGCGCTTTATCACGGAATCAAGAATAAGCGCGGACTTGGTAAGATCAGCGTTACGGGAACCATGGACGGAGAGGATATCATCTTCACCGTAGAGGATAACGGTATCGGCATGAAGCCGGAGGAACTGGACGAACTGCGCGACCTTATCGCTGGTAAGGTGGTAAAGGACGATCAGAGCGGTTTCGGTATGGCAAATGTAGAGAAGCGTCTTGAGATGCTTTACGGCTCAGGCTACGGCATGACCGTAGAGAGCGAGTATAATACCGGAACAAAAGTTACGGTCAGAGTTCCGAAGGTATAGGACGCAGGTGGGTAGCAATATGATAAATAAGAATTGGAAAACTAAATTATCGGCGATGCTTACGGCTGCGGCTATGACGGTTCTTACAGCCTGCACCGGAACGGGAGTCTCGGGTAGTGAAGCCACCACCGAGGCGGGACCTAAGTATATCAGTGTGGGATTTTCTCAGCTGGGAGCGGAATCCGACTGGAGAGTTGCCAACACGGAATCCATAAGAGGAAGCCTGTCCAGAGAGAACGGATTTGACCTTATGTTCGATGATGCGCAGCAGAAGCAGGATAAGCAGATCATGGCCATCAGAAACTTCACCCAGCAGGAAGTGGACTGCATAGTCCTCGCTCCGGTTATGGAGACGGGATGGGATACGGTGCTGACGGAAGCGCACGATGCTAATATTCCTGTTGTGGTTGTGGACAGAATGGTTGATATCAGTGATGATTCACTGTTTACCGCATGGGTAGGATCGGATTTCCGAAAGGAAGCGAATATAGCCTGTGAATGGCTGAACGAATTCACCAAGGTGAAGGAGATTGCCCCGGAGGATCTTTATATAGTTGATATTCAGGGAACACTGGGAGCGTCGGCGCAGATAGGAAGAACCGACGGACTACAGGATGCGGCCGAGAAGTACGGCTGGAATATTGTAGCTTCGGAACCTGCGGACTACACAAGAGCTAAGGGCCGCGAAGTTATGCAGAAGCTTCTGAATGAGTATGAGAATATAAATGTAGCCTATTGTGAGAACGACAACGAAGCGATAGGTGTTATCGATGCCATAGAAGCATCCGGAAGAAAAGCCGGAACGGATATCGCCAACGGCGAGATACTGGTCATTTCCTTCGATGCAGCCCATTCGGGACTCAGCATGGTGCTGGAAGGAAAGATCGCTTTGGACGTAGAGTGTAATCCGCTTCAGGGAGAAGCTGTACGAAATCTTATAAACGCCATAAAGAGCGGAGAAGATTACGAGAAGTACACTTACGTAAAGGAAAGCGCATTTGCTTCGGATGATACCGTGAACAGTGTATTTATAGACGATGAGATCTGTGACATCACAACCATCACCCAAGAGATCCTGGATGAGAGGGAATACTAAAATCAGATCAATATTTCGATAATGATGGATATTATTACGGCGGCCGCCATAATGTTGAAAAGCGAGCCAAGAAATCTCAGATGAATTTCACTTCTCTTTTTAAACATATAGATAAGCCATGCCGCAATGCCGAGAAGTATTACGGCAATTGCAACGATACAAGGTGTTGAGAAGGAAAAATTCATGAATATGTATATGAGTACAATAACAGAGAGAAGAGGAATTCCGGAACCGAAATTGCTTCGACTGACGGAGTCCAGATCAAAAGCAGCCGGTGAAATGGATGTAAACCATAGATAAAGGTAGGAAGACATCAGAACAACGGCCAGAGATGAGTATATCCCTGTTTTTATATGATATACAAAACATATTTTCAGAAGTATGTATATGAGACTACATGACAAAAACAAAGTAAATGTAACAAAGAATACATTTGTAATTGCATGAAAATGCTTCAGATAGTAATCTGTACAGCGGCGTCCGGTAGAGGCTTTTGTACAAAGACTGAAATTCATCAAAAGAGCAACAGCCAGTCCTATAAAGAGGATAAACGATATAGGCAGCTGCTCGCTGTGATGATTTAAATATTCATCTGCCGCAGGAATGTGGCGGAAGTAATTTATCAGTGACAGGCACGTAAACGCACCTGTGAGATTCGATATCAGGAAAGTATGGACATGTAGTTTCGACGTGTCAAATTTGCTGCCGCGGTCAACATATATTCCCAGTAATATAGGTATGACAGCACTTATAACGAGAATAACGGACATAAAAACAAACGGTATACCGGTCAGATAGGATACAATCTGATTCAGTCCGATATTATAATGATCCATTACCAGAAAAACCGTTATTACAAGATATGTAATTATAAAAAGCTGAAGCCAGGAATTACGAAAATAATCCTGAATCGTCGGAGTGACATTCTGTGAAGGTTCACAGGATTCCGTCGGTTCGGGAATTTGTTTTGTAATCTCGGGAACAGCATCATCAATCGGAAGAGGGATTGCATTCGTATCCGCAACGGAAATGTTGCTGGTGATAAGATTGTATCCCATATATCCGTTTACTTTATGTTTATCTATAATATTTGAAAATAGCTGAACCGAATATTCCTTATCATACTGATAGGAAAGAAGGTTAACTATGTGAGTTTTAATAGAAGAAATTGTTTTCGGGAGGTCAACCGAATTAAGTTCGGAGGAAAGCTGAAGATTGGAATTCGTAACATACT
Organism: uncultured Lachnospiraceae bacterium; assembly: GCA_902780985.1. Next base: position 6,916 of record CACZHN010000065.1, read on the forward strand.
CCCCTGAATGCTCCAGAAGAAAAAGCAGGACTTTGATCTTTCGATATTCAAGCCTTTCGGCAGGATAATCTCTGAAACCGATTTCCTGATTTAAAAAATCTATATATAACCCCTTAAGATCGCCATCGCTCCATTGAAGTCGATTATGTTTTGCCCAATCGTTATCCGTGTTGCCCATATATCGGATCCCCCTAAAAAACTATTTTGATTTTATCACAATAATAATCTCAAATAAACGAAAAATGAAAAATTGCCCGTAAGACTACCCTTTGGGGTAGTTTTTTTGTGTTTTTTCGAAAAAAGAAGAAAAAAAGAACTTTTCTTGAACCTTTAAGAAGCTTCAAGAAGCATTATTTAGGTGTGATCTGAGTAACTTATGAGCGGGGAAAAGATATGAACGAAACAAAATTAGGAAATTGTCCTATCGAAAAAGTGACCGAAAGAGAAATCGAGGTCATGCAGTTGCTGGCACACGGAAAAAGCAGAGAAGAAATTTCGAGGAGACTGAACATATCATCCAACACGGTTAAGTACCATATGAAGAGTATTCTCTGTAAGACCGGATTCAATAATTCAATCATGTTGATAGCATATGCGGTGACGATGGGACTGATCAAGATGGAGAGGTAAAAATGGATATTTTGGATGTAAAAAGCAGCCTGAATTTTTCATCGGGCGGAAAAACGGAAATCATCCCGTTCATCGGAAAGGGAAATATCTGGATTGAAAATACCTATGATTCCAATGCGGTAAAACTTGCAAGATATCTCATTATGGAAGCAATCGAGGGAACAAGTCCGGGACAGATATCGATTCTCGGATATGACAGTGACCTGTCAGGAGTATTTGCACCTTTCGCAGAGCTTTCATCGGGTGAGATCAGACAGATGGAACTCATTTCCGAAGAAAAGGATTTTAAAGAACGGCTTCTCATTCTCTATCAGCAGATCCAGGCTGTACAGAATGTCATACAGGGAAGAGAAGATTATCTGATCGATTACAGGAGGAGTATAAATCGTCCGGTAGAAAGTTACAAACTGGTGGTGCTTTCACTCGATATGGGGATTTTGGATAACGAAACCCGTGCAGAACTGTCCCTCCTGTTAAGAAGAGGACCGTCTGCGGGAATTTCATTTCTCATCATTTCGACCACATATATGTCGATTCAGACCTCTTCTGGAAAAGATATCGAACTGAAGGTTGAATCTCTTGCTCAGAACATCACGGTATTACAGCCGGAGAAAACCTCTTTTGTAATCTTAAACTCGGGAAGCAGGGTAAATTACAGTCCGCCGGATGCGAAAACCATAATCAGCAGCAATTCCAAAATGGTGGAAAGTTTTAAAAATGCAAAACTGCCGACAGTGCTTTTCAATGAACTCCATGATCTGACACATTTCTGGAATGAAAGCAGTATAGACGGAGTAACTTTCTCGGTAGGAAAGTACGGAATTAATAATGTAGAGATCGTAATGGGTGATGAAGTAAACCAAAGACATAATGCGATCATTACGGGTGCTGTCGGACAGGGAAAATCAAATCTGATATCGGTGATCATTCACAGCTTATGTATGAGGTATTCGCCGAAGGAGCTGTCTTTATATCTTCTGGATTTTAAAGAAGGTGTTACATTTAAAGCTTTTTCCAACATAGGACAGGATGAATATCTGCCTCATGCCAAGACTCTGGGACTCGAGAGCGACGTAAGCTTCGGAATAGCGGTAATGGATTACCTTTATAAAGAATATCAAAGGCGAATGAAATTACTGAAGAAGTACAACGTGAAGAGCCTGAGAGAATACAGGAAGTTATATCCGGAATCGGAAATGCCAAGAATAGTCGTAGTCATAGACGAGTTTCAGATGATGTTCGGTGATGATAATCAGACGGCTATAAAGATTGCGGATATGCTGGAAAAGTCAGTGCGACTCTTCAGAGCGGCGGGAATACATTTCATACTTGCCTCCCAGACGCTGACGGGAAATATGGCTTTATCTCAAAAGGGAGACAGCATATTCAGCCAGATCCCTATAAGAATAGCACTTAAGAATTCCGTGGCGGAGTCAACGAAGACATTATCGCTGAATAATACGGCGGCGGCATTTCTCAGACCGAGGGAAGCGATAGTAAATCTGGATTACGGAGCTGTAACACAGAACCGAAAGTCGGTTGTTGCCTTTGCCGATGAGAAAGTCCTTGTTCCTATCAGAAAGAAATGGTGGGAGAATGCGAAATCTTATACAAAGCCTCCGTATGTATTCGAAGGTGAGAAGAGAGTAACGGTTTCCAACGGAATCGATACATTGGAAAAACTCCGAAAAGAGTCTCCGATCAAATATGCACTTGCAGGAGACAAGATCTCAATCGACGGTGCAAGAGTATTGCTTCCTATGACGGATGAGCCGGGAAGAAATGTAGCGATTATAGGTACACCGGATAATGAAATAAACAACGCAACCGGAATGATGCAGAGTATAGCCGTATCTCTGGCGGTACAGCATCCGAAGGGAGATGCGAGATTTATTTTTTCAGATTTCTCTACAGGTAAAGAATATACGGAGCTGTATCCGGGATTCTCGGACCTGATGGAGCAGATGGGATTCTATATCGAGTGTGTATCCAGAGAAGAGTTCGGAAATTATATAGAAGAGATCAAAAGTAATATCTCCGATAAGGAGAAGATATACATTTTCGGATCCAATATGGACAGATGGGAATATGAAAAGGATCCGTACGGACAGGGATCTCCGTTAAAAGATCTTGTGGAGAACTATTCATCCAAGGGAGTTCATTTTATAGGCTGGTGGATAAAGGCAGCGAACTTTACGGAACAGACTTCGGGATACGGCAGTTCGGACGCTTTCAATTCCAAGATTTTTCTCAGAATAGACGAAAGATCGGTTCAGTCCTTAACAAATCCATTTGTTAAGTGGACTGCAACAGATAACAGAGCGTTACTGAGTGATCCGATCGAGAATTCGGAGGAAATGGTATTTATTCCGTATTCTCCTATATCCGATAACGATGTTTCGGAATTCAGGATGAAGGTATGGGAATAAAAAGGAGGTAGAAGATTATGTCAATGGTAAGGCAACTGATAGCCGCAGTTATAAATGCGGAAAGGCAGATTGATGAACAGATTGCAAGATTGACAAGTTTTAAATCAAACCTGAATCAGCTTATAGAGCATGTTCAGAGCACGTTGGAAGGAAGTCAGCAGAATTATGCCGATGAAATGATAACAAAGCTTCAGAACACAAAGAGCCAGGTTGAAGATGCAATATCGAAACTCAGTGCGGCTAAGGCCAAGCTGTTACAGGTTAAGATGATCTGATAGGAGGTTAATATGGCATCAGTACAGGAAATTATAAGAGATGTTCAACAGATAAAAAAAGACTCGGAAGAATTGGCAACCATGACCGGAGCGGCAGGACAGAGACTTGTTGAGAGCGCAAATGATATTGCAGCCATGGTTCAGGGAAGCAGATCCGGAATGGATGCGGTAATGGCACTGAACGTAGCATCAAGATCTCTTGCTTCTGCAGCGGCATCGATACTGGGACTCGGTAACACTTGTGATAAGTTTATAAATAATGCGTCGAAGTAAATATGTGGGTACAGGATAATCAAAAAAAATCGGAATTATTTCATATAAAGAATGATCTGAACAGCAGCGTTACGAATCTGAATCATGAAATCGGTCAGCTGAACGAAACGATATCGTTGATAGATTATGCCATCGGGGGAATACCTTCCGGAAAAGATAACGAACTGTCGGATTATTGCAGGCGGGTTCAGGAGGATATCAATTACTGCATATCAAGAATCGAATATTGCAAGAACTGCCTGGATCAATTGAGTACCGAAAAGTGGGTTGAGAATGATGAGTATTGATGAATTAAAAGGCAGACTCCGGGTTGTCGGTGAAGCAGGTGAAAAGCATGCCGGGAACATTTCACGGGAGATGGAGTATCTGCAGGAAACTATGAACAAGATAAGTCAGGACTTTTCCGAGACAGCAAACTATATATGTTAAAGTCCGAAACGGAAAAGTTGATAAACAGTCTAAATAAATAAAGAGGGTAAAAGCATGTCAGAAAGTGTATTTGGAATTGATCTCGGAACGACAAATTCCGCAATTGCGGTGTACGAAAACGAAGAAGCCAGAATATTGAAAAATATAGACGGATTTGAGATTACACCTTCGGTTGTATTCTTCACTGGAAAGGATGCGGAAGGAAATGATGAATCTCTGGTAGGAAATCAGGCTAAAAATGCAGCGGCTTCGGATCCGGATAATGTCATCCAGTTTGTAAAAAGAAGAATGGGATTCTCGGGACCGTCATATAACTATATCGCCCCGAGCGGAAAAGAGTATACGCCGGAAATGATATCAGCTCTAATTCTGCGAAAACTCTGTTCGGATGCCGAACAGTTTGTGGGTGACGGAAGTATAAAAAATGTGGTGATCACAGTGCCGGCCTACTTTGATGATGCAAGAAGAACTGCAACAAAGCAGGCGGGAAAGATAGCCGGACTGAATGTGCTGAGCGTAATAAACGAGCCGACGGCAGCCGCTATAGCCTATGGATTCAATACAGAACAGAAAGGCCGTATCCTCGTATACGACCTCGGCGGAGGAACATTTGATGTAACTGTTATGGATGTACATGACGGAGTATTCGATGTTCTGGCTACAGGCGGAGATCCTCAGCTGGGAGGAGTTAATTATGATCAGAAGATCCTTGGTCTTATCATAAAGAAACTGGAAGAACAGGGATGCGAGATTGATGATGAAGATGATGCCTTGTATGCGGATATCAGAGAGAAGGCGGAAAAAGTTAAAAAGCAGTTATCGAATATCGAGACTGCAAGACCGGCCTTCAGCATAGGAGGAAAAACATACAGAACGGAGATCACGAGAGAAGAGTTCGAAGCGGAATCGGAATCACTTATGCAGAGAACACAGTTTTTACTCGATGAGGTTATGAAGGAAAAG
>CACZHN010000066.1 GCA_902780985.1 uncultured Lachnospiraceae bacterium
CGCTTGGCTTGCACTCGAAATACTTGCGATCAAGCACGAGGATGTTCATCAGAGACTTCTTATCGAGCGCAAGAATATGGCAGAGGCCGCCGAAAAAGCAAACGCAGAAGTTATTGCAAAATTTGAAAACTAATATAGGTGTATAAGCATCTACAAACAGAAACTCCCCCTGAGATGACACAATTTGAATGGTCACTCAGGGGGAGTTCCTGTTTATAGATCGATATAACTATAATTTTCAAATTTATATATAACTTGAAACATCATATCGCATTAGACTATCTGATCCAATATGAATGGGTCCTTTATCTTCTTGTCTTCTGCAAAGAGTATTATCTTGGTTATGATCTCGGCGGTCTTTGGATCATCGTCCACGAACGGAAGGAATATACGGCCTCTGTGCTGTGAATGTACAGGGAGTACATTTATCATCGGTCCGCCTTCCTGATGGATCACGCCACTTCCGAGATGTATGTTGTAATTTCCTCTGTCGCCCTTGATAAGCGCATGGCTTTCCGTGAAGGTAACATTGGTAAGCTTGAACATAGGTACCACGAACTCTGCGATGGCACGGCGCATCTCGATGGTTGAGTGTGACATTTCCGGATCAATATCGCCTGCATGAGCAACACTGACTGCCAGGTCCACATCTCTCATAACTTCGGAGAAAAGTATTTCCGGTACTTCGTTGATCGGCTTTCTCTCGAAGGTCTTTCTGTCATAGAATGCTACCCACTCAAGCGTCGGAGCTTCTATATCGCTCGGTGAGAACCAGTCTGCCATAGCATAGATGGTTGCGATGATGTTCTCCTTGTAGTAAACCTTCTGAAGTCCGTCTTCCTCATCGGCTACCCATCTTCTGCCTCTCAGAAGTCCGACAGTCATCTTCGGATTGATCTGATTTCCGGCATATCTCATGCTCTCGTTCGAATTCTTCTCTTCATCAGTTTTCACATAAAGCTCTCTGAAGATCTGCTTGAACGGCTGCTTGATCTCCTTATCGAAGCAAAGCTTCTGGAACTCATGCCATCTTCCTGCCTTAAAGAGATTGTATGGGTGAGCAACCACTACAGTTGAATCATCCTTAAGTCCGGCTTCCTTCATATCCTCAGGGAATCCGAAGAAGTCTCCCTGCATGAAAAGGATCTTGCCGATCATATCACCGACTACGCGGTCCGAAGCCATATCCATGATTTCCGATACGAAGAATTCCGTCTCGCTTTCCATAGCTTCTTCCATCATGATGCGGGTTCTTCTGTACTGCTCGGTAAAGGTCTTCTTTGCCTCAGTTATGTCAACCACATAATCCTTCTTCTTGATTGCGGCCGGCATGGATTTAAGAAGCTTATCACCCTTCTTTACGACAACATTTATCTTTCCGGCGTCATCCGGCTCAAGCCATACAGAATATTCATCCACCTCATGTGGCTCGAAGAATCCTGCAAGCTCCGATGAGATCTCGCGTTCCATTTTCAGTATGAACCTTGTCTCGTCACTGTAGCCCGAAGCCGAAGCCAGGTTTTTGATAGCCATCTCTCCTGCAGCCTTCTCACTGGCACGTCTCTGGGCACCGAACTGCTTCGCTTCCTTCATGTACTTCTGAATGAAGCTGTAACGCTCGAGCCTCTCCTTATCGGTACATGGTATCAGCGCATAAGACATAAGAAGATCCTTGTTTCTCTTCTTCTCTATCTCTTCGGCTGTCTTTTTGGCATCCATTTCGCCTCTCGATGCATCCGCATACTTTCTTGCTCTTGTATGCTTAGCTCCGTCGGAAATGTATTTAGCTGCCTTATATATCTCTTCAAATCTCTTCTTACCGAGAGTCTCGTAAACCTCGTTGAACCAGTTGATATCAAAGGCTCCCACATTCAGTTCTTCTTCGGTAAGCGGTGTATACTTAGCTATTATCGCCGCTCTCTTATCATCGAACTTCTCGTTCATGTGAGCCATGAAGTAGTAACATCCCGACATGAAGCCTTCCCATCCCAGATACTCTGCGATGATCGGAAGCCATTCAGGTGAATAGAGTCCGGCCTCGATAAGACGGCTTTCCTTGATATCCGTACCCTTAAGAAGTTCCTTAAGTTTTGCCGCCTGCTCCTTTGCATCTCCTTCTCTCGAATCCGGTATACATACCGAAAGAAGATGAGACATACTCTCTCTCTTGGTTGTGGATCTGTTTGCGTAACCATAGAAGAAAGATGTTCTGTCCAACGTTTCATTTCCAAGTGCACTGAGGATCCTTACAAGATAGTTCAATCCGTAAACTCTTGAAAGTTCCAGAGATGCTGCCGAATACTCCGTTGCGGTATCACCTCTTACAAGTTCCTTATTCATTATGAGCTTACTGATATCTTCGTAACACTTGTCGGCAGCCTCAAGCTTCTTCTTCTGAATATCCGAAAGCTCGATGCCGGAAAGTTCGGAAGCCTTGCATTTCAAAAGCTGCTCTGCCATATCATTTATTTTGTAACTGTAATATCCCGAACCTCTTGAAGAAACAGTCTGATCAGACTCTCTTATAAACTTCTCAAGATTCGAAACAGTCTCGACAGCCTCTTTGATCCTACTTTCATCAAGAAGAGCCTTGTACATGTAATCTCTGGAAATGTATCCGCAGGCATAAGCCCCGATATAGTCCACCGAATGCGGTCCCTTACCGTTCTCGGCATTAAATGCGGACGCATAAGACGCAATATGTATGCTTTCGTTTTCAGCATGTCTTGTAACGATTCCGTTCTTAAACATACAGTGGATCGGGAAGTTTCTGTCATCGGCTCTGAGCCATGTTAAAACATCTCTCATTATATAATGTTCCAGAACGCTCCTGCGATAGGTCTTGTTCTTATCAGCCTGGCTTCTTGTATAGCTGTTTGAATACTTCTCATAAGTAAACTCGTACTCTGTGGATTCCTTCGTAGTATTCAGGAAGTTTGCCACAACCGCCGCAATATATGATCTGTACTTCTTTGACAGTTCTCTGCGAGCGGTTAAATATCCCAGAACCACATGTATCTGCTGGATATGTTTTAAGTCAAATGCATTCTCTGCCGCAAATACCGGTCCGAATATCTTTGACATAAGAGGCATGAAATACTCATAATATCCGTTTACATCTGGCCTGTAACCGTAATAATCATACAGAAGATTCAGCGCGTACAGCTGCCCGTCGGATATCTCGTTTTCTGCTATAAAGGCATCCCACAGATCGGCGAACGGAGAATTCTCTCCTCCCTTACTGAGTCGTGACGCGGCATAGAGTCCGTTTCCGAGAAGCTCTTTTCTGCCGTCCCACATTTCATACTCTTTATCTTTATTAGCCTCGATCAGGTCATCAAGTTTATGTATAAACTCAAAGTCCTTCTCAACAGAAGCCATATCCTTCTTCTTTGGCTGTCTCTCCGGAGAAACCTCCGAATCAGGGAAAAGATAATAGAAGGCGTCCAGTGCCTCTGACATGTAATCTTCATCTATTACAGGGGTGTACTCGGCGTTCTTATCATAGAAGTCCTCCGTAACAGAATCCTCTTCGGACTTACTTCCCTGTATCTCATCTATAAGGACCTGCTCCTTTGTTGTAGGCTTCTCGATACATTCCAGCATACCCGCAGCATCCTTGAACAGTACATCATCATTTTTCTTAAGCTGAAGTATGATATCAAGACCTGCCGTAACCTTTTCTTCTTTTCCGTCACTCAGAAGTCTCTTCAGCATTTCAAGCTTCTCTTCCGGACCTCTGGTTGCCAGAAGTAAGAGAACATTTTCTCTGAGATCGGCTTTCTTCAGGCGGAGCATACCTTCAAGGATATCATAGCATTTTTCCGGAAGACGTCCTGCCGGAGCCGCAACTCCTTCCGGAGCATCGGATCTGTCATCGGTCATTTCCTGATGCATAAGAAGGTATGCCATTTCTCTTGTACGCTCATGGGCATCAGCCAGTTCTTCCGTAAGGACATGCAGCATTTCCGGAGTAGTAGGCTGTCTCAGAAGCATCTCCATTACGTCCGGTCTGTAGTATGCCGCATCACCGTTTATTTCTTTCAGAAGTCCTGCGGCCTTGATGATCTCTGCGTCATCCTTAAGCGCGCTGGCACAATATGCGATCCTGATGGCAAGATCACTTCTTGAAAGTGTCTCCTTATTCCACGGAAATACCGATTCCTCGAAGATCACGCCCTTCTTAGGAACCCTGTCCATGATCTTATACATAAGGTCAAGGAATTCCCTGCATTCATCAGGACTGTCGAAATACTTTCTGTAATCGGCAGAAACTCTGTCTCTTCTTTCGACATAATTGTATCTTCCGTGTCTTCCGTACATTAAATCGTATATCTTATCACCGACCTTATGCATGAAAGCCGGCATAATATTGGCGAGGATCTCGTCATCGTCATTAAATTCCCGTACTATCTCCTTTGCATGTTCACTGATTGCATAAGGAATAGGGATCTTTACCAGGAAGTAACATGCGGTAAGTCTCTGATGACGGCTTCCTGCGCGGGCAAGCTTTACTGCTCTATGCATGGCTGTCCTGATATCTGTATTTCCGATAGCCCAGAGAGCCATGAATATCTCCATGCTGTCCTCGGACTCAAGCATTTTTTCGATTTCCTTTTCATCGGAAAACGCGCGCACGATGAGATTCAGAAGTTTTTTGGATATTCTGGTCTCATCCTTTGTATCCACCGCAAAGATTCCGGTAAATGTCGAGAGTGCTCTTCTTACCGAAGAAAATCTCACAAGGTCGTTATCCTCGATAACCTTGAGCATATATAATTGGCCTTCCTTGGTTCCGAAGTCCATGTTTTCGCATATGGACTGACGGAGGCCTTCCGAAAGTCTTGCCGCTACAAGAGTCTTTCCGAGAACCTCATACATCTTCTCGTTCTTACTCAGGAATATTCCTCTGATGGTGTTGATCTCCACATCACCGGTCTCTCCGTAGAAAGTCTCCGTGATAAGCTCTTCAAGCTTCGCATCGCCCTCATCGAGTTTTGCGGCAATATAATAATCCGGAATCCTTCTCATGGTTCTCATTGAAAAGTAGATTCTCAGATTCTCCGGAAGCTCACCCGTATAAAGAGAATAGATATCCACTCCGTAACGGGTTATTTCTCTGTATTCATTAATGATATCCTTAAATCTCTTCAGATAGAGAGTATAATCGGATCCGCCTCTGTAACTTCTTCTGCCGTAGCTGTACCACTCGGTCTGCCATTCATTTACCATATCCAGAGATCTGTAAAAATACGGCAGAAGTTCCTCGGAAATGTATCCCTTAAACTTTGCTATATTGGCCTTAAAGAATTCCGAAGGCTTTCCTCCATCCAAAAGGTGCTTTCTGAGGCGAAGCCCGAAACTGTCCGGAAGGTCTTCAACCTTTCCGTACATATAGGAATCTACTTCCCCTTCAAGGTACTCAAGAGCATCCTTATCCATACTCTTTTTGATCGCAGCATCGGATTTTTTGTATTCCTCATCCATTTTCGCTGCCAGTTTTCTTTTTTCAGCATCATCCATTTAAAGTTCCCCCTTTTCAAGATGAATAAAATAATGTGTTTTACCACATGCGGCCCGCTAAAAATGTGAGCCTGACAAAAGTTACTTCGTCCCCTTCACTGAGACTTATCGGTGTTCCGCCTTCTTTATACTCGGCTTCTTCACCATTTATAAATATTCTTACCATGCCGTCCACGTAGGCAAGACGAGCCGTTTCCACAGCCTTATCTCTGTCAGGTGTCTTCTCGTTATAGATAAATCCGAAGGCAACCTTTCCAATCTCAGCCATGGCCGCAATAGTCTCTTCCGATAAAGGCCCCTCAACCTCCTCGGCGTTCGAACGTTCCTGCCTCTCCCTAAAGGCAGTCAGCATGATATCTACGGTATCCTCAATCAGCTTCTCCGCCGATGCGGGACACCTTTTATATTCAAAAGGTACCGGCTTCACTTTCCGTCCCTTTTTTCCTATCTGTTTGATGTTTATGTTTAAATACATTTTAACCCTCTTGACATGAATAAAAGGACGGAGTTATCCTCCGTCCTCTTTTTTACGTTATTACAGTTCCTTTCCTGTAAGCATTCTGTATGCAGAAAGGTACTTATCGATAGTCTTATCTACGATCTCCTGTGGAAGGAACCAATCCTCAGGCTCGTTCTTATTCTCATCAGACTTGAGCCAGTCACGTGCGAACTGCTTATCGAAGGAAGGCTGTCCCTTACCCTTCTCATAGCCGTCTGCGGGCCAGAAACGTGATGAATCAGGTGTGAGCATCTCATCACCGAGTACGATGTTTCCGTCCTCATCAAGACCGAACTCAAACTTTGTATCCGCAATGATTATACCCTTTGTAAGAGCGTAATCAGCGCACTTCTTGTAAAGTGCGATTGTGTAATCGCGAAGCTTCTCAGCATACTCCTGACCCTTGCCCGGGAATTCCTTCTCAAGAACTTCGATTGACTTCTCGAATGAGATGTTCTCGTCATGATCACCGATCTCAGCCTTTGTAGATGGTGTGTAGATTGGCTCAGGAAGCTTCTCTGACTCAACAAGTCCTTCAGGAAGCTTGATACCGCAAACAGTACCGTTCTCCTTGTAGCTTGCCCAGCCGCTGCCTGTTATATATCCACGAACGATGCATTCTACAGGAAGCATAGTAAGCTTCTTGCACATCATACTGTTACCTGTGAATTCCGGCTTTCTGAAGAACTCAGGCATCTTCTCAACATCTGTTGTGATCATATGATTCGGAAGGATATCCTCCGTCATCTCAAACCAGAACTTTGACATCTGAGTAAGAACCGTACCCTTCTTCTCGATCTTATTCTTAAGGATTACGTCATAGCAGCTTATTCTGTCTGTTGCTACCATGATAAGGCTGTCGCCATTATCATAAATCTCTCTGACTTTTCCTTCTTTTACCGGCTGTAATGTATCGCCCATGATAATTCTCCCTTCAATAAATGAATTGATTTTTTAGGCTTTAATTATAGCCTTGCTGATTTTAAAATGCAATACCATTCATGCCGCAATCTATTAAGGTCGTCTTCATTTTCGTTAAGAAGATTTTAAAAAAATCCTTTGCGGATTTTAAATGCACTCCTACCCGGATATTAAGAACCCGGTGCTATTATTGTGACATCCAAGACAACCGAGGCATTATTACGATTTAGAAATGGAGAGTATTAATGACACAAGGTGAGTACTATTGTTACAAAAAGCAAAGGAGACGAAAATCTAAGAGAAAAAAACAAAGAGCGAGATTAATAAGAAAGCTCGCATTATCCATGACAGTTACACTGTTCATGCTGGGGTTTGTGATAACCGTTCTGGTTAAGGATATAAAAGCAGATCATGAGCCTCAGGAAACCGAGATTGAGACAGAACAATCCACGTATCAATCCGAAAACAAAGACGACAAAGAATATGAGACAATTGAAAAGCAGCCTGAAATCGATTACAGACAGGGCGTATCCGCTATTTATAAAAATGCGGGAGACCCTACGGATCCTGAAGTATATCCGGTCAGCAGCGGACTTGATATACCCGATTATATGGACAGCTCGGAAAGAGCCCGTATGATAATCGAAACCTATGCCGAAGAACACGGTATAGATATCAGTGAATATCCTCAGGTTGTTTTCGAGACTTTCGGATATGATCACAATCACGAACTTGAGAACTATTGTTGTAAATACCCTGAACTTCTGGGAACAGGCGATCCGCAGCCTCTTTACGAATATGAGAACTGTGATGAAGTGCCTCTCCTGATTCAGTGGGATCCACGATGGGGCTATCTCTCATACGGAGGAAATACCGTCGGCTTTGCAGGATGCGGTCCGACAAGCCTCAGTATGGTAGCATTATATTTAACACACAATCCTGAATATACCCCTTACTACATGTGTGAATTTGCTATTGAACACGGGTATAGGATTGACGGGCAGGGAACAGATTCCCGCCTGATGACCGAAGGCGCCGCTATGCTGGGCATAGACGGAAGACAGTTCATGCTTGACGAGAATGCTATTGCTAACGAACTGCAGCAAGGTCATCCTTTCATCTTCTCAATGTCAACCGGTGACTTTACAGCACACGGACACTACATAGTTGTCACCGGTTACGAAGATGGCTATATAACGGTAAATGACCCGAACAGCCACTACCGTTCGAGTCAAAAATGGAAATTTACCGATATTCAAAATCAGATTTCAAATCTTTGGGTCTTCTACCCGAATTAGTCCTTTGGACTGATCACTGGGTCAGCGGATCCTGAGACATCTGGTAGCGTTAATGACTGCGATCACCATCACACCCACATCCGCAAATATGGCAACCCACATGTTTGCAAACCCTAATGCTCCAAGCAACAGACATAACACTTTTACGGCGATCGCAAATACTATATTCTGTCTAACGATCCTGAGGGTTTTCCTGGAAATCTTCATAGCCAGGGAAATCTTCGCAGGGTCGTCATCCATTAACACAACATCTGCCGCTTCAATCGCAGCATCGGAACCCATGGCTCCCATAGCTATGCCTATATCCGCTCTTGCGAGAACCGGCGCATCATTTATACCATCGCCGACAAATGCAAGTCTCCCCCTTGCTTTGTCGGTGTTTTTTTCATTTCCACCTAATTCAGCCAGAAGAAGTTCTACTTCGGAAACCTTATCTCCCGGAAGCAGTTCTGCCTTAAATGCGCTGACACCCACTTCCTCGGATACCGTCTCGGCTGCTCTCCTGCTGTCGCCGGTAAGCATTACCGTCTTGATTCCCTGATCAGCCAGACTTTCCATAGCCATTCTCGAATTCGGCTTAACCACATCGGATATGACTATGCATCCGGCGTAGATGCCATCAACCGCAATATAGCAGCTGGTTCCTTCGTCGTGAATATCCTCAACGGTTACACCGGATCTGTCCATAAGCCTCAGATTTCCGGCAAGGATCTTGACCGGATTATCACCATCCATTACAGTTGCCTGAATGCCGTGGCCTGCTATCTCTTCAATGTTCTCTATATTTCTTTCATCGGGTTCAGCCCCGCATCTTTCCTTGTAAGCCTTACAAATGCTGAGGGCTATAGGATGGCTTGATGCCGACTCGGCCGCTGCCGCATAACGGAGAAGCTTCTGCTCCGCATCACCCTTTTCGCTCTGCTCATACATTTCCGATACGTATAATCCCGTAACTTCGAAAACGCCCTTTGTAAGTGTACCTGTCTTATCAAATACAATGGTCTTTGTATCCGACAGGATCTCCAGATAATTCGAACCCTTTACCAGTATTCCGTTCTTCGATGCACAGCCTATGCCGCCGAAGAAGCTGAGAGGTACCGATATTACGACCGCACACGGACAGCTGATTACGAGAAATGTAAGGGCTCTCATGATCCAGCTTACCCAGCCTGTATCCTTACCCATGATCATCAGGATCACCGGCGGAATGACTGCCAGCGCAAGGGCACTGTAGCATACGATCGGGGTATAATATTTCGCGAATTTAGATATAAAGTTCTCGGCACGAGCCTTCTTGAGACTGGAATTCTCAACCAGATCCAGTATCTTTGAAACCGTAGACTCGCCGAATTCCTTTGTAGTTCTTATCTTAAGTCTTCCCGAAAGGCTGATGCATCCGGAGATTATATCCTCTCCTTCATGTACCGATCTCGGAACAGACTCACCCGTAAGGGCACTTGTATCAAGAGATGAGGTTCCTTCTACGACCACTCCGTCGATCGGAACTTTCTCTCCCGGATTAACCACGATGATGCTTCCGATTTCCACATCATCCGGATCTTCTTCCGTTACACTGCCGTCTTCATGTTCCAGATTGGCAACGTCAGAAACGGCGGTAATTTGCCCCTTTTCCCTTTCCGTACAGATAACTGGTAAACATATGACACATCATCCATTAGAACAATTCCATTACTGCCCGAAGTGTGGCAGCAGCGACTTTGAGATTCATAACGCCTTAAGCAGGCATTGCAGTAACTGTGGTTTTACCTATTACCAGAACCCCAGAGCCTCAACGGCCGCTTTTATCATCAACGGTAAGGGCGAATTATTAGTCGCTCGTCGAGCCAAGGAACCCGCCCAGGGCACGCTGGACCTGCCAGGCGGCTTTGTCGATAACGAGGAGAATGCCGAGCAGGGAATGGTCCGTGAGATTTTTGAAGAGACAGGCCTCCGCATCAGTCCTGACAGTGTGGAGTATCTCTTTTCCTTCCCCAACGTCTATCGCTACTCAGGAATGGACATTCACACGCTCGACCTGTTCTTCCTCTGCCATATTGAAGAAGAGGACGTTGCAGTAAAAGCTGATGATGATGCAGAAGGACTGGCTTGGGTGCCATTACGAGAGGTGTATGTAGAACGCTTCGGACTGCGTTCCATTCGCCAAGCGGTACACCGGTTCTTAGTCGAAAAACGTTAATAAAACAAAAATTCCTCTATATATATAAGGTGGGAGCAACTTTTTTGTTTACTTTTGCAGCCCGAAAGAAATAAAACGAAGCAAAATATGCAAAAAAACTTAGTGATTGTAGAGTCTCCTGCCAAAGCAAAGACGATTGAGAAGTTTCTCGGAAAAGACTTCAAGGTGATGTCGAGCTATGGGCATATCCGTGACTTGAAAAAGAAAGAACTGAGTATCGACGACAAGACGCTCGAACCAGAATATGAGATTCCTGCCGAGAAGGCAAAGTTAGTTGCAGACCTCAAGTCGAAGGCAGAGAAAGCCGAGAAGGTTTGGTTGGCATCCGATGAAGACCGTGAGGGAGAAGCTATCTCATGGCATCTTTGTGAGGTGCTTGGACTTGATGAAGACAAGACCAACCGTATTGTCTTCCATGAAATTACAAAACCTGCTATTTTAGAGGCTATTGAGCATCCACGCC